>NZ_AUPZ01000009.1 GCF_000445475.1 Sulfurimonas hongkongensis | reverse complement strand
ACTGCGTTTTGGTACATTTTTGGATTGCGCTTGACACTAACACTTGTTATTTCTTTATCTAGGTTAACTGTTATGGTTATTACATACTCATCAATAATATCAATAAATCTCAAGTTATCTCTATAGAGTTTGTTAAAGCTAAGATATAGTTTTGATACAGGAAAAGAGATTAAAAAACCAGCAAGCAAAGAGATGATAAGTACTACGGAGCCTAGTATATAGATATATTGTAAGTTATTTTCTTTTATGTTTTCTAGGTAACTATTGTCTGCTTCTAAGATTAGTTTGATGTTTTCATTGTTTTTAAAATAATTCTCTAAAGAAAAAACATATCTGCCATCTCCAAAATTATCTAACTCTAAGGAGGTTTCATCTACAGAAGTAAATTCACTAAAAACTGTATAGCCATTGTTTAAGTAGTTATTCCAAGCCTTTTGTTCATCTGGGTGTAAGATAAAGTTGCCTTCATTGTCAATTAAATAGACATTAAAATTGTTATTGCTCTTGATTTGCGAAAGGAGTCTATCCATATCTAGATTTGCGATGACTATCCCATAAAACACACCTTTATAAAAAATATTTGTTGAGACTCTAATAGTCGGTCTTATAGGTTTTTCAAGCATCTTGTTTTCTATGTTTAAGTCAAGGTTTGAGTACCAAAACTCTCCAGCCTTGTTTTTTATAGTCTTCTCAAAATAGTATCTGTTTGATTTGTTTTGTAGATTTTTCTCAGAAACAGAAAATATAAATTTAGAATTTCTTTCTTTTTCTATTCTGATTTTTTCAAGTCCATTTTTGTCTATAAACCTTAGTTGAAAAAGGTGTTCATTACTTTTTATAAGACCTCTAAAGAGGTGTGTAACAATTTGTTGATTCATTTTAGATGGAGTGTTTAAGTAGTTGAGAAAAAGCTGATTTGTTTGTATGGAGTTTAGCGTGTTTTCTACATTGTCTAAATAACCTTTTATAAAAAGCTTTATACGAGTTGAGTCAAATTTAACATCTTTTTTAACTTGTTGTTCTATTTCAACAAATTTCATATTGTAGTTTACTACTGAGGTTATAGCAGCTATAAGTCCTCCAAACAGCAAAGCAAGTAGGATATTTCTTAGATAGAGGTTTTTGATTTTAAACATGTTTTAATAGCCTGTTTTCTTTTTGATAAACTAAAAAACATTATAGCGAATAAAAACATAGTAAAGAGACAATCTAAAGATTGTCTCTTTCAATGAGCCTCTTACTCTTTTTCAAAAGGGTAGAGATGGCTTCAAGTTCTTTTTGCATCTTCTCTTTTTGTAGTTGAGTATCACAACTTTTTATATCTTGTTTGAGTTGTATTTTTTTTAGAGATAGTTTTTCAATTATATCTTCTATTTTCTCTTGCTTTGTATGGGTTAAGTTCTCATCTTCAAGATATTTTTTGATTTTACTTACAATTTTACTGAGTTTCATTGACGTGTTCTCCTATCTCTTTGATGAGGCTGTCATCTATAAATAAAATAGCTGCCATCTCTACTAATTTCTTTTGAGTAGAGTAGATTGTAGCACTATCATTCATAAGAGAAGTTGCCATCGTGGCTTTTATAGCTCCCTCTCGTATAAGCTTGTCTGTCTTTGCCGTGTTAGTTAAATCATTTGCTTGTATGGTTGACTTTAGCATCTCTAGCTGCGTGAGTCTCTCTATCTCATCTTTAGTTGAGTTTAGAATGTTTATATCTATCAAGATAGCTGCTAGCTCTTTTCTTAGCATATTATACTCATTTTTTATAAAATTATTTCGGCTTCTAAGATAAAAATTTAGATTTTTTTGGACGTCTCTTGTATCTTTTAAGACCTCTACTATAAGCTTTGCACTTCTCTTTAAATCGCCCACTTTTTGTTGCTGAGAGCTTGTCATGTTTTCTTGAGCAAAAGATGAGTACTTGATGATTTCGCTATATAATATCTTTAGATTTGACTGATATATCTCATCTATGTCAGTATTTATTTTTGTAACTTCTTTTGAGATTTGCACTTCTAAATCCTTTTTTGTTTTAAGGTTAGTTGTGTGCAAATTTATCGCATGGAGCATCGCTCTTTGACAATTTTCATATAAGTTTATTATCTCTTTTTTGATGGAAACAATAGCAGCTTCTGGAAGTGTTAAATTTGCATCAAGCAGATACTTTGGTTTTGAGTGAGAAGAGACTTTTTTCTTTATAAGTCTCTCTGATAATTTTACAATCTTGTTCACAAAAGGAGAAAGAACTAAAAGACCAATAATACTAAAGAGGGTATGAAAAAGAGCTAACTTCATTCCATAGTTATCGCTGCTTATACCAAGATAAGGAGCAAATATATCTATAAAATCACTAATATAATGTATAAAAATAGTAACAATAATAGCTGTGACAAGATTAAAAACAAAGTAGGCAAAAGCAACTCTTTTTCCATTTTCATTTGAAGTTAAAGAGGCTAGGATAGCTGTAAGTGTCGTTCCTAAATTCGCACCTATAGTTAAAGAAAGAGCATTTATATAGATGATGCTTCCTGCATTTAGTGCTGTAATGACTATAGCTAAAGTTGCTGCACTTGACTGAATGACCACAGTTACAACAATTCCTATAACTATGTAGACTAAGATTCCAAGTGCGCCTTCTATCGAGTAAGAAGCTATATCTATAGAGTCTTTTAGTGTGTCAAAACCTTCTTTCATGTAAGCGATACCTAAAAAGATAAAGCCTAAACCTAGAAGAACATTTCCTAGTCCTTTATAAGCACTGCTCTTAGCAAATCTTAAAACAACACCAAAAACTATAAGAGGCATAGCGTATAGAGAGATTTTGACATCTACGCCTAGGCTAGAGATTATCCATGCGGTTGTTGTACTTCCTAGATTTGTACCAAAAATAATACCAACACCTTGAACTAAGGTAAGTAGTTCAACGGACAAGAAAGAGATAACGATTAGAGAGGTAATAGTTGAACTTTGAACAAGGGAAGTTGAGATAACCCCAGTTAAAATGGAGTAAAATAGGTTGCTTGTAAACTTTTGAAGTAGCTTTTCTAAAATACCACCGGAGAGTAGCCTAAAGCCATCTTGCATAAAATACATACCGATTATGAAAATGGCAATGCCACTTAGCAAAACAGTAAGATTCTCTGAAATAATTACGAAATATGCGAAAAAAAGAAAACTAAAGGGGAGCAGCAATTTCCTAGACATATATATATCCTAGTTGATATTTTAAAACAGTAACCCCTAAAGAGCTAATATAAAGATGCAAAATATAAGAAAATAACAAAAGAAATTTATCTAATTTTAGAGATAAATTTTGCTTGAGAGCGCTTTAGAGACTTCACTACAAAAACCTGTAGCGAAGTGTTTTTAATATATCTATGCAAAGTGAGGGCGGATTGAGTCGCACCATGATTTTATACGTTGTGAGCTTAAATCATCTTGGTTGTCTTCATCTAGTGCCAAACCTACAAACATGCCATCAACTACGGCAGTTGACTCATCAAACTCAAAGCCATCAGTTGAAAATGAGCCTACGACATTTGCACCTAAAGAGACTACCTTCTCATATATGGTTCCCATAGCAGATAGGAAATGATCAGGGTACTCTTCTTGATCTCCAAGCCCAAAAAGAGCTATGGTTTTGCCACTTAGCTGAGCATCATCAAGGTTTACAATATAGTCTTCCCAGTCATCTTGAAGATCTCCATCACCCCAAGTTGAGACACCAATTATAAGAGCGTCATATTTTGTCATCTCATCACTTGCAGACTGAGCAACATCATGCATAGTTATATCTAGGTCACTTAAAGACTCTTTAATTTCTGTTGCCATATCTTCAGTGTTTCCTGTTGAGGATGCGTAAAAAAGTCCTATTTTTTTCATAATTTTCTCCTTAATTAAAGAGTAGAGATAAGTCTAGCCTCTTTTTGTTATTTAAGATGATAGAGCATTAAAGCTTAAAAATGTATTATCAAAATAAATCATTTTTTTTATTCTATTTTATGAAAGTTTAGTTCTATCTTTTAGATTAGCATAGCTTTTAAAATTTTCATCTTTTGGTGCATTAAGATAGTCCTCTCTTACAAATCGATACTTTGCATCTGCATACTCTTTGCTCTTATCTCTGTTAAGTCCGATGCGAAATGAAGAGTAGATTTTAAAATCTTTTTTAGTAGATGCAACTAAAGAGATCTCTCTCTTGTGCTTATGAAAATAGTCTTGAAGCTCCTCATGTTGCGCGATATTGCTATCTAAGAGAGATGCAAGATATTTCTTTACCGTAGCACTTCCCGCGAAAAATGAGTGTTTATGTTTTATGCCTCTCATAAGGATACTGCCTAAAAATTTACCATCTCCAAATGTAATGCCAGCGCCTCCTCTTTGCCATGCTTTTTTATGTACATAGATATAGTTATGGGTATCTCTTAGCAGACTGTCTTGATGGACAAAGGGATCATTATGAGTCTTGCTTTGATAAAAGTAAAACTCTATCTCAGTTAGCTCTATCTTAATATCTCCTATTTTTAAAACTTTTTGATTTAAAATACTCTTCGCTGTATCTTTAAAAATCTCCTGCATAGATGTGATGGATTTATCACTTTTGTCAATTTTATTGTGAAGTTTAGTAAACCACCGTTTCATAAGGATTTCCCTCCTTTTTTAACAAAGTTTATAATAAGTGCACTTAAAATAGATACAAAGACTATGATGGTTACAACTCCAAGTGTTCCGTTAGTTCCATCGGTAAAAGGAAGCCCACTTGTGTTGATGCCAAAAAAACCAACTATCAGGTTTAGCGGTAAAAATATTGCTGAGATTATAGTTAGCGTGTATATTAAATGGTTCATTTTGTCGTTGATGCGAGCGGTGTAAAAACTATATAGATAGTCTAGTTTTGAATACTGAAGTGTTGCTGAGCGAAGAGTTCTAGTTATGTGTTCGTGAAGATTCATGTAGTTATTTATGGGAAAATCATCTCTCTTTTCATAATGCTCTATCATCTCATCCATAGTTTCTGACGTATGCATAAGAATTCTCTCTATGCGAAGTATGTCCCTTTTTAGCTCTAGCCATTTGTTTATAAAACTATTCATGTTTTTACTGTCATATAGATCTTCTTCTATGTCGGCTATTGTCTCTCTGTATCTCTCAAAAGTCTTTAGTAGTTTGTCAATAATTTTATTTAAAATATTGTGCGTAGTTACAAACTTATCATCTAGTTTTTTAAGCTCTCCCTCTGCTCTATCGTACAAAAAACTATACTCTTCTGTGATGATAAAACCAACTGAGCGAAATTTTAACTCATCTTCAACGATGGGGAGCCGCACAATAAGGAGGTCATACTCATCATTTACATCAAAAAGTGATGGATGAACTTCGTTTTTTAGGTCCTCTAGGTGTAGTTTATCGAGACTCTCTTTTATATGTAACATAGTATTATTTTTTAACATAGAACTCTATACCCTCTTTATGAAGTCTTTTAACTATCTTTTGACTGAGTTGAGATTTTAGCTCCATTATTTGATGATATGGCGTTACATACCAAACATAGAGTGTAAAACATGGCTCTATTGGGTCTGGAATGAGATGAATACGAGGTCTAAAGTCACGAGAACGCATATCATAACGTTTTTTAAGATGTCCGTACTGCTTTGATGCTACTTCCATGTATCTCTCAGTTACTTCAAGCGTTATTTCGTTCGTTATTTCTTCAACTTTTGCGGTATCAGATGCAAAAGGAATTCGAAACTCTATAAGGTCATAGATGGTCTTCATCTTGTCATGCGTGTAGTTATAAACGTAGTTAGTTACAAAGTAGTTGTTTGGTACAAAAACGACTCTGCCAGCTCTTTTTAGTTGCAAGGATGTAGTGTTGTTAATGCTTTCATAGATGGTCATTTTAAAAGGAGAGATATCTATAATCTCGCCAATAATTGGATTGTTGTTCATATATAGTAAAACTCTATCTCCAATCTTTACAGAACCACCAAAAGAGAGATGCATCCACGCTACTATGCTTTGAAGATACTCTTTCATGGAGATGGTGATAGCAGCTGCTATAAAGCCTATAAGTGTTGCTGCGTAGATAATATTGTTGATATTAAATGCTATGAGAACTAAAAAAAGAACAAGAAAAAATGAGATATTTAAAACTTTTTTTATCTTAAAGAGTTGGTCCTCATCTTTTGCCTTTTTGATGATAAAGTGCTTTAAGAAGTGAAAAAGTATAAAAATAAGTATAATAACAGCGATATTAATGCCATGTCTTGGAAGTTGTGTTATCTCATAACTCTTTAGCTCATGAAGATAAGCCTCTTTGGAGTGTTTTAAAACCTCTTTTTTATGTTCAAGCAGGTCTTTTGCATTGTCGAAAAAATCTATGGCATTAATTAGTTGAGCCTCTTTTTTTGTATCTTTTTTTTCTTGCGATTGTGTAGCGTTTAACTCTTTGTTTAAGTATTCCTGAGCATCGTTGTACTCTTTTTCTAGCAACGTAAGTTTCCGATTTTGGATATTGAAGTTGTTGTTTTTGTTTTTAAAGAGATACTCGATGATATTTACCTCTTTTGCATCGTGAGCTACACCAATCTTCTCAAGTAACCCATAAAAAGATTGTGGAAGTTCATCTAATATCTTTCTTTTACTAGTTTTTAGTTTTAGAAGTTGAGTAAGCTCAGCTTTTCTTTTGCCACTTGCTCTTTGGATTTCGTTTTTTAGAATCTTTATCTCATCATCTAAGTTATGAGCTTTTAGTGAGTTGCTATATACCTGAAGCCAAGTGTTGTTTTTTTTATCAAGATAGTCAAAGTCTTCAGCATAGGTCAAACTAAACAGTAGTGATAATGCTAAAAAAGAAGCAAATAATTGTTTCAAAATCTCTCCAAAAGAGTGGTATATGAAGATAGTATTATACTCTTAAAATGACAAAAATCATATAAATACTTTAGGTTTAAGATTTATAACAATGTGGATATAATAGTAACTATAAAGAGTGAGTTTTATAAAAATTAGTTTGAAAATAGTGGGTGGTCGAGGATGAAGATTATTGGCAGAAGAGAAGTTATATCTATCTTGGATTTGGAGCTTTTCAATTTAGACGCGAAGATAGACACGGGTGCGGACTCTAACGCTTTGCACTGCGATGATATATATGTAGATGATGAAGGATTTGTTCATTTTACACTTCAAGATGAGGTTCATGAAGCATATCATGACAAAAAAATAGTTATGCCACTTCACTCTATAAAAAGAGTAAGAAGTTCAAATGGAAAGCTACAAGAGAGGGCGTCTATAAAGGTAAGCGTAGAGTTTTTTGGTAAAAAGTACAAAACAATCATCTCCTTAGCAGATAGAGCAGATATGAAGTATCCCATGCTCATAGGTAGGAAATTTTTAAGCGGAAAATTTTTAGTAGATGTATCAAAAGAATATATAGCGAAAAAAGATGAAAAGGTAAAAATATGAGAGTCTATATACTATCAAGAAACAGAAATCTCTACTCCACACAAAGGCTTGTAGAGGCAGCTGAGCTAAAAGGCTGGGAGGTAAGAGTTATAGACTACTTAAAGTGTAGTATAGAGATTATGAAAGGACAACTCAACATTAACTATCTTGGTTCTCAGTTACCAGTTCCAGATGCCATCATCCCTAGAATTGGTGCTAGTAGAACTTTTTATGGAGCTGCTATGATTAGACATTTTGAGATGATGGATGTTTTTACTACATCTGGGAGTTTAGCTGTTACAAGAAGTAGAGATAAATTAAGAAGCCTGCAAATCCTCTCAAAACAAGGCGTAGATATGCCAAAGACTATCTTTGCATCTAATAAGTCAAGTGCAAAAGATGTTATAGCTTTAAGTGGTGGTGCACCTTTGATACTTAAGATATTAGAGGGAACACAAGGTGTTGGAGTAGTTTTAGTAGATAGCGAAAAAGCAGCAAAATCAGTCCTTGATGCTTTTTATGGCATGGATGTAAACTTGCTTGTTCAGGAGTTTATAGAAGAGGCGGGCGGGGCAGATATTCGTGTGTTGATAGTTGGTGGTGAAGTTGTTGGAGCTATGAAGCGTCAAGGTGCAGATGGAGACTTTAGATCAAACCTGCATCAGGGTGGACATGCAACCGCACATAAACTAACTCGTAAAGAGAAATCAACTGCATTAGCTGCTGCAAAAGCTATGGGGCTTGGCATCTGCGGGGTAGATATGATCGAATCAGCTCGTGGTCCACTTGTGATGGAAGTAAACTCATCGCCTGGGTTAGAGGGGATTGAGAAGTCTACAAACATAGATATAGCTGGAAAAATCATGGATTATATAGATGCAAATGTAACTCCAAGAACTGATGAAGCAAGCAAAAAAAGAAAGCTAAAAAAAGATAGCATAGGAGTATAAATCCCTGAATCCTTTACTCAAAACTTAGAGCTGTAGCACAAGAGAAGGGCTTTTTTATACTTTTGTATAAAGCAGATGGAGCTTTAATGAGGACTCCATTAGTATAAGGGCTCATGGGATTATAAAAGCACTAGGCGATAGCGTGTTAAAAGATAAAGTTGTAGTCTGTTGAAGAGATTTCACTTAGCATTTGTTAATACACTCTATGCTAAAGTAAACAAAATTTCAAATAGGTAGAGAGTTATGAAGCAATTTAAAATACTTGTTGCAATAGATTTTTCAAAAGATAGTTTTATAGTATTGCAAAGAGCTATGGAGTTTGCACGAAAAATAAACGGTATTGTAGATGTTGTTCATATAGTAGAGAACTCATTTTTTTCACCCAAAAAAGATATTAACTATATTAAAGAGCATATTTTAGAAAGACTACAGCTCGCATTTAATGACTTTGATGAAAAGCATTTTCACTGTATTAAAGGTAATACAAAAAAAGAGATTGCTAAAGTAGCTAATATTCTCAAATCCAAGCTCATCATTATTGGTAAAAGTGGAGAGACTTATAGGTTTAGCGAGGTCTATATGGGCTCGCATACAAAGCATATTGTAAGAAGTGCAGATGTTCCTGTCTTAGTTCTTAAAAAAGAGAGTGAGATTAGCACAAAGACTATTTTACTTCCTACTGACCTCTCTTCAAAATCAGCAGCGGCAATTTTAGAGATTGCAAAACTATTTCCTAGTGCTTATTTAACCCTTGTCCATTTTTTTACAATTCCCTTTGAAGCACGCCTCAATAGCTATGGTTTTAGCGATGAAGATACTATAGAGTATATGACCGTGATGAAAGATAAAAGTGAGAAAAATCTTGAACAATTTGTTCAAACAATAGATATCCCTCAAGGATTTAGAGTCTCCTCAAAAGTACGTAAAAGTTCTTTAAACCCAAAACTCTTTGATAAGGAAGTCGAAGATATTCCACATGATATACTTGCCCTGCATACTACAGGTAGAGTTAGCTTTTACGCTTTTGATATCCTTGAGAGTTCAATAGAAAATGTTTTAATTTTAAAAATATAAAATCTCTTTTTATACCCATCTTATACTCTTTTTTTTTCAAAAAATAGTATAATTTCTAGCTCAAAATAAAGGTCTTTTTAACTATAAAAATATCTTTGAGTCAAAATAGACATCGTTTGATATCTTGTGGTTTTTTGGCTGTGTTTGATGAAGTATCAAACAAACTTTTCTTATGTAATACATAACAATTTTTTTGAGGACACAATGAACATTTCTGATGCAATATTTGAGATGGAACTTAATGGTGTTGATGCTAAAGATATTGATAGCATCGTAGAACTCTGTCGTGACAAGGGTTTTAATAGTGAACTTTTAGATGAGGAACTTTTAAAAAGAGGATATCCTATAATCTTTAATATTAACTATGAAGAGTATGATGATTTTGATGATGATTATCTCACAATAGAGAAGTTTCCATATAAAAATCAGTATAGAGATTAGGAGATAAAGACCCACTCGGCATTTATAGTGAGTGAGTCTTTAGTCTTAATTGCTAAAAGCCCTATTTAGGGCACTAAACATAGCCTTTATAGATGCCGTTGCTATATCATCATCGATACCTACACCAAAACAAGATAGAGTCTCTTTGGACTGCACTTCTATGTAGGCGATGGCCTTGGCACTGCTCTTATCTCCACAAGAGTGTTCTGAGTAAGAGTTTATTGTAAACTCATTTTCGTAGTCTTTCATTAAAGCATTTTTACAAGCGTCTATTGGTCCATTGCCCTGCGCAGATGCTACTATCTCTTTGCCCCTGTAGTTATAAACTATAGTGCAAGTTGAGACTTTTTTTAGTGACTCAACCGTAACATCTACAAAGCTAATATGCTCATCAGGCTCAAAATATGTCTTATTAAAGATGTCTAATATCTCATCAGGTTCTAGCTCTCTTCCCTCTTCATCCGTTACAGCTTGAACAATCTTGCCAATCTCTGGATGCATAGCTTTTGGAAGCTGATAACCAAAGTTTTTCTCTAATATATAAGCTACCCCACCTTTTCCAGATTGTGAGTTGATGCGAATGATGGACTCATAAGAGCGACCTACATCTTTCGGATCAATCGGCAAGTATGGAACTTCCCAAAAACCATTTTGGCTATTTTTCTGATATGCCAAACCTTTGTTGATGGCATCTTGATGTGAACCCGAAAATGCAGTATAAACTAAATCTCCTACATATGGATGTCTTGGATGTGTAGGCATCTCTGTACATCTCTCAACGACTTCTAAGACTTCATCTACATTTGAGAAGTTTAATTTTGGATCTATCCCTTGAGTCAACATATTTAGTGCCAAAGTTATAATGTCAACATTTCCTGTTCTCTCGCCATTACTCAAAAGCGTCCCCTCAACTCTGTCAGCACCTGCTAAAAGTGCTAACTCTGTCGCAGCTATGGAAGTTCCTCTATCATTATGGGTATGAGTTGAGATGATGACATTTTTACGGTTATCTAAATGTTTTGACATCCACTCTATCTGATCTGCATAGACATTTGGAGTTGACATCTCTACTGTTGCTGGAAGGTTTATGATAACTTTTCTGTTATCTGCTATACCCCATCTCGCAGTTACTGCATTTGATATAGCTGCTGCAAACTCTAGCTCAGTTCCCGTAAAACTCTCAGGAGAGTACTCTAAAAATATCTCTCCATCATGCTCTTTCTCATACTTTTTAACTAAATCAACTCCCTCTATTGCAAGAGCTATAATCTCCTCTTTGCTTTTTCCAAAGACTATCTTTCTTTGAGCACTTGAGGTTGAGTTATAAAGATGCACGGTTGCCTTTTTTACACCTTTTAGAGCTTCAAAAGTTTTAGCTATTAGATGCTCTCTAGCTTGGACTAAGACTTGGATAGTTACGTCATCAGGGATAAGTTTGTCATCAACCAAACGGCGTAAAAAGTCAAACTCAACTTTAGATGCAGATGGAAAACCCACCTCTATCTCTTTGAAACCGAGTTTAAGTAAGAGTGCAAAAAGTTCAAGTTTTTTAGTCATGTCCATTGGATTGATAAGCGCTTGATTTCCATCACGTAAATCTACACTACACCACCTAGGAGCTTTTGTAATTGTGTTGTCTGGCCACTCTCTATTTGGCAAATCTATTTTTGGGTAAGGGCGATATTTGCCCGCTTTGATATGATTCACTTTGAATCCTTAAAACTTGAAATTTTGATTATGACACTCTTACATATTACAATCAAGATTGAAATTATATCAGATTTTGTGTTAGGCTTTTGTAAGGCAAGATTTATCTAGTGGGCTGTTTGAGAGTTATTGTAAACAAAGCTCCATCTTTTGTATTGTGAACATTTATGGAACCGTGGTTTTTTTTGAGGATTTGCTCACTCATATATAGGCCTATTCCTGTCCCTTTACCCTCTTTTTTTGTAGTAATATTTGCTTTGAAGATATCATCTATAACTTCAAGGGAGACCCCTCCTGCATTGTCTTGCACTTCTATATAGGTGTTGCTGTTTTCTTCATAGCATCTAATATGGACTTTTCTATTACGTATGTTTTTTTCATTAAAAGAGTCAATGGAGTTGTTTATGAGATTTATAAAGAGATGTTTAAACTCATTTTTATTTCCAAATATACTAAGGTGCTCATCTATCTCTAAGTATAAAAGAATGCCCTGAGAGATAAGTTCATCTTTCATAAGAACTTGAACGCTCTTGAGCGCATCTAAAAAAGTAAACTCCTCGTTTTTAGTGCTTGGTCTAAAAAATGTACGAAACTCACTAAGAGTGCTAACCATGTGATCTATTTGCATATGAATATTTTTATCAAGTTCTTGGATATATGGCTCATCAACACTGCCAGTTTTAAAGTCTTCTCTTAACATATCACTCATCATGCTGATAGAGTTTAGTGGTTGTTTCCATTGATGTGCGATAGCATCTATCATTTCGCCCATTGAGGCAAGTCTTGACTGTTGTTTTAAAAGTTCATCTTTTTGCATATCTCTTTGGTTTGCAAGGATGTTTCTTCTGTCCCACTGTTTTAAAAAGTACTCATTTTGTTTTATAGTTTTTTGGTTTTCTTTTTGCTCTGTTGTGTAGAAGTTTAAAACAGACTCTAGCTTATCAGCCAAGTGAGTGTCTGATTTTTTTGATTGTAGTATAAGCTCATTTAGCATGAGCTGAGTAATTTTATTTGACATCTTTTACCAACTATTAATCTTTAACCAAATTATAGCAAAAAGTGCGATTTAGGGCAAAAGATATAGAGTTAATTTTTACTCTCTAGCGTTAAAGCTAGAGAATTTGTTTTAGCATTGGTAAGTTGTTTTAAACTCATAGGCAGTAGGACGACCTTCATCAGGCCAAACATCTCTCTCAAATCTGTAGTGTCTATAGCTTTCTAAAAACTCATCAGTAAAGACAGGTTTGAGGTAGTCGAAATCTCTAAAAAGTGCCTCTAGTGAACCACGAAGAGTGTGTGGGAGTTGAGGGATACCTTTTTCGCGAATCTCATCTAAAGAGAGTTCATATAAGTTTTCATCCATAGGTCCAGTAGGAATATCTTTGTTTTTTATACCATCAAGTCCTGCCATAAGCATTACAGCAAAAGCTAGGTATGGACAAGCACTTGAATCTGGAAAACGCATCTCAACACGAGTTGCCTTTTCTCCAGCACCATAAGGGATTCTACAAGATGCAGAGCGGTTTTGAGAAGAGTAAGCCAAAATATTTGGTGCTTCAAATCCAGGAAGAAGTCTTTTGTATGAGTTGGTCGTAGGGTTTGTAAAAGCTGCTACTGAGCGAGCGTGTTTAAAGATACCGCCAACATAGTGTATACCAATCTCAGAGACATTTGCATAGTTTCCTTTTTTATAAAATAGGTTTTTACCATCTTTCCAAAGAGATTGGTGAACATGCATACCATTTCCATTGTCGCCAAACATTGGTTTAGGCATAAAAGTCGCAGTTTTCCCATTTAGGTGAGCTACCATTTTTATGACATATTTGTACTTTTGAACATTATCAGCAGCAGTTATAATATCTGAGAAAACTATCCCTATTTCATGTTGACCTTGAGCTACTTCATGGTGACCGAGCACCACTTCAAGTCCAACTTGTTCTAATACTTGCATCATCTCAGCACGAATATCTACAGCAGAATCAGATGGAGCTACTGGAAAATAACCACCTTTAGTTCCCGGTCTGTGACCTGTGTTGTACATATCTGTATATGGATTGTTAGCGTTCCAATCACCCTCTTCAGTATCGATTTTGTAACCTGCTTCGTTGATATTGTCAACAAAAGTTATGTTATCAAACATAAAAAATTCATTTTCAGGACCAAAATATGCAGTATCAGCAATTCCAAGAGACTCAGTATGTTCTAAGGCTGCTTTTGCAATAGAGCGAGGACATCTCTCATAAGCTTGATTTTTATATATGTCATAAACATCACAAAAAACGATGATAGTTGGATCAGCAGTAAAAGGATCTAAAAAAGCAGTTTTTACATCTGGTCTTAGAAGCATATCAGACTTGTTGATAGGTTGCCAAGCTTCTATAGATGAGCCATCAAAAGGTAAACCTTCTTCTAATTGTTCTGTAGTTACAGCAGACATCCTATAGCTTACATGGTGCCATGTACCTTTAATGTCTGTAAATCTAAAATCTACAAATCCAACATCATGTTCTTCACAAAAAGTAAAAAACTCCTCGGTGGTGTTAACAAACTTTCCCATTATTTCTCCCTATGATTTATAATGGGTGTTAGTATATCTCAAAAATATTTAATCCTAGCTCTACTATTGTGTAAAAATTCATCACTTTAAGTCTTTATTTTTGTAAAGAATGTTACAAGAGAGTAAAAAGAAATATTGGGTTGTTTCTAGTTTATAGTAGAGTCCTATGATTAATTTATAAACTAGATTTGGGATCCATTTGATAATTTTTCATAGCATTTAGTATTTATAAATTGAAGAAAATATCAAGAATAATATATGTATACTTAATAAAAAAGACGTAAGGATTTTATATAGATGAAGCAGCAAAATATCTTTAGAGTTGATGGAGTTGAGGTTACGCTTGATGAACTCATTAAAGGCTACAAAAAGTCAAAATCTTCAAAAAAAATAAGAAGTAAGGTAGAACTTAAAAGAATCAATGAGCAGAAGTTAAAACCGTATCAGGCTGAGCTTATAAAACTGCAAAAACATCTTGAAAACACAGATCAAAAGATGATTATTCTCTTTGAGGGACGTGATGCCGCTGGAAAAGGTGGAACTATAAGAAGGGTTACAAGATATATGGATGAGAAGCATTATAGGATAGTAGCCCTTGGAAAACCTACAGAGGAGCAAAGAACACAATGGTTTTACCAAAAATATGTACGACACTTTCCTACAGCTGGAGAGATAGTTCTTTTTGATAGAAGTTGGTACAACAGAGCTATGGTTGAGTCTGTTTTTAATTTTTGTACTAAAAAAGAGTACGATGACTTTATGAAGGGTGTAAAAGGGTTTGAAAATGATCTTGTTCGTCAAGGCATTATACTAGTAAAGCTTTACTATAGTGTTACAAAAGCTGAGCAAGCTAGAAGATTTCAAAGACGACAAAATGACCCACTCAGACAGTGGAAGCTTAGTGAGATAGACCTTCAAGCTCAAGATAAATGGGATGAATTTACCCAGACAAAGTACAACATGATAAAGCAGACTCACTCTCATAGTGCTCCATGGACTATTATTCGTTCAAATAATAAACAGCTTGCAAGACTAGAGTCACTAAAAGTCATACTCAACAAGGTCGATTATGAGGGAAGAGATGAACATTTAAACTACTCTCCAAATCCAGAAATCGTTATCTCAGGCGCTAGAGAGATAGAGATTATGGATGCTCAGGTTACAAGTACTGGTAAATTTATAGGTTAAAAGGAAATCAAGCGTGAAAGAAAAAGAGAAAAGAAAAAGACAAAAAGATAGAAGAGAAAAAGACAGAAGACAGAGCAAAGACGACAGAAGAGAGGGTAAAAAAACAGGCAGGGTTCAAGTCTGGGTTAAAGAAGAGACCCTCGCTTATGAAAAAGAGCTAGCAAAGCTTCAAATAGAACTTTTAAAACTTCAAAACCATATCAAGGCAAATGGTTTGAAAGTTATTATGATCTTTGAGGGACGTGATGCTGCTGGAAAAGGTGGGACAATAAAAAGGATCACCGAAAATCTAAATCCTAGGGGTGCCAGAGTTGTAGCCTTAGAAAAACCAAGTGATATAGAAAAAACCCAGTGGTATTTTCAAAGATATGTGCAACACTTGCCAACTGCTGGAGAGATTGTAATCTTTGATAGGAGTTGGTATAACAGAGCTATGGTAGAGCCTGTAATGGGCTTTTGTACAGAGAGACAGCATCATCAGTTTTTAAAAGATGCACCAAAGTTTGAAGATATGATAGTCGATGAAGATATAAAAATTTTTAAGTTTTACTTCTCAGTTTCAAAAGATGAACAAGCAAAAAGGTTTAAAGCTAGAGAGACGGACCCACTAAAACAGCATAAATTCTCAACAGTTGACAAAGAGTCACAAAGACTTTGGAATGAGTACTCACTTGCAAAGTATATGATGCTAAGTCAAACTCATACAGATTTTGCACCGTGGACTATAGTAAAGAGTGACAACAAGAAAAAAGCAAGACTAAACTGCATCAAACACATACTAAACTTTGTTGAGTACAAAGACCAAATACCAAACAAAGAGCTAAAAGTTGATGATGAAATCATAGTATATGGACGAGATGAAGCAATTGCCATGGAGAAAATGTTTCAGTACTCGCTTAAAGAAGAGATCAAGAGTTAAAACTTTTAAACCAGTCGTCTGGCCTATTTGAGAGAGGATTTTGAGAGTCAAACTCATCTTTATCTAGTGAAAATCTATAATTTCTCATATAATTTCGTATGAGCTTGTATGCTTCTGAAATCTCTTTAAACCTCTCATCACTTCCATCAGGCATATCTGGATGGTATTTTTTTGATAGTCTTAGATATTGGTTTTTTAGCTCACTTTGAGTCATCCTTGTAACTATGTTTAAACTCTCTAACGCTTTGTCAAAATCTTCATAACGCATAAATATCCTTTAAATCCTTATATATTACCTATAACTAAATTAATGTAATCTTGATGTAATAAAATTATTTTATACTTGCACAAATTTAAAAAAGGAAAATCAAAAAATGAAAAAAACCATCTTGATATCTTTGGCAGTATTAACAATATCTGCTCTTGAGGCAGATGCGAGCGATATTAAGCTTTATACGGACGATAAAGGTCAAGTTTTTACAACACCAGCTGATGGTAGAGTAGAGCTAAAGAGTAAAGAGACTCCACTTTTTTCAAAAAGCTCAAAACTTCAGTTTAGTGGTACACACTATTTGGGCTATATATATCAAGATAAGAAAAATTTAAGTGCTTCTGATGGTGGTCCAATAGCTCAAAAGTCAACTGGAAACTTTGAACTTAGAAGAAACTATCTTCAAGTTAAAGCTTATTTACTTGAGGATCCTAAGTCTTACTTACGTGTCACCTTAGATACTGTGTATAGTTCTGGTAAAGATGACTATGCAGATATTTTTGCTAAATATGCCTACATTTATTTAGATGATATTTTACCATTTACTGGTGTTGAGATAGGTATGGCACATCGTCCTTGGATTGATTATGAAGAGCATCAAGGTTGGTGGATGCGTTCAATATCCAAAGTTTTCATTGAAGCTAGTGAAGCAGCTCATCTTACAAACTCTGCAGATTTAGGTTTTAACTTTAAAACTAAAACTGATTATTTTACATCTGAGATAGGTATATTTAATGGTGAGGGCTACCATGGTAAAAATGGTACTGAAGAGGAAATCGGTTCTGGAAACTCTGCTGAGTGGAGATTAACAGGTGCTTTTTTAGGAAATGGTAAAATGAAAAGAAAACCTACAAAAGATAGCTACTTTGATGCTTCCTTTTATGGGCAATACAACATGGATAACTCTCAAAATGAAGTTATAGTAAATGGTGTTAATAAAGTTTATGACTACAAAATATTAGGACTTCATACTGTTTACAACATACCAAACTTTTTAATAGCGGCACAATATGTTCAAGCAGATAATGATGGAGCGGATAAAGGCTTAGGAACAAGTCAGTTTAATGGTGAGGGTTACTCTATAAACTCTAGCTTTCGTTTTGGAAGTAAAAAAGAGTTTTCTATTATTGGTCGTTATGATGTTTGGGAGTCAGAAAATGAAGTTAGTAAAGAAAAAAACAAAACTAACAGTGCCATTTATGGTCTAGCTTGGCAACAAAATAAAAATCTAAAATGGTTGCTCTCAGGTCAATCATATAGAGCAAGTGATAATAGAAGCTATAAAGGTTCAGTAGCTCAAGATTGGGACTCTGCTATGATAACTGCAGAGGTTCATTGGTAAAATCAATCTAGTTAAGCTCAGTTTTATGAGCTTAACACTCTCTCATATCTCGCTATTTAAACTCTTAAAAACACACTTAATACTTAATAAATAGCAATTTGGCTAAAATACCATCAATTTTAAAAGTGATTATTGGAGAATCAATGGACGCAGCCAAATATATTTGGATGAATGGAGAGTTTGTAGCTTGGCATGATGCAAAAGTACATGTACTTTCACACACAATTCATTATGGAAACGGTGTAATTGAAGGCACAAAAGCCTATAAAACTAAAAAAGGTTATGCGATTTTTCGCCTAAATGACCATACAAAGAGACTAAAAGAGTCAGCTAAAATGACTTTGATAGATATTCCTTATAGTATTGATGAGATGAACAGAGCTCAAATACAACTTGTAAAAATGAATGAGTTTACGGGTGATAATGTCTATATTCGTCCTTTTGCATTTCTGGGCTATGGTGTTATGGGCGTTTATCACAAAAATGCTCCAGTTGAGACTGTTATGAGTGCATGGGAGTGGGGCGCTTATCTAGGTGAAGAGGGACTTCAAAAAGGCATTAAGTTAAAAATTGCCTCAATGAATAGACCATCAAACACTTCAAACATGGGTAAAGCAAAAGCAACAGCTAACTATCTAAACTCCCAGATGGCAAAGTATGAGGCTATTGATTGTGGCTATGATGAAGCCTTGCTTTTAGATGACCAAGGCTATGTTGCAGAAGCTTCAGGAGCTAGTTTCTTTATGGTAGCAGATGGTGTTTTAATAACTCCTCCTAGTGACAATGCCCTTATTTCTATAAGTCAAAAAACAGTTATAGAGATAGCACAAGATTTAGGCATAAAAGTGGAGCGTCGTAAAATCTCTAGAGAAGAAGTATACATCGCAGATGAGGCATTTTTAACAGGAACAGCAGCTGAGATAACACCTGTTAGAATAGTAGATGCAAGAGAGATAGGCAATGGTTCTCGAGGAGAAATGACAGAAAAACTACAAAGTGCTTACTTCGATATAGTTTTTGGTCGTAATGAAAAGTATGCGCACTATTTGACTTATGTTGATGGGTGTTAAGAGAGATAAATAAAATCAAGGAAACAATAAAAATGAAAGAGGATAATATTTTAATGGCATCAGATATGAATGATTACTTTAATAAGAAAAAAAGCCAGAGTAGTGAGTCTAGTCAAAAATCGGGTAGAGGCTCTAGTGGCGGGGGAGGTGGTCCACAGCTGCCTAAGATGGATTTTAACTTTGGTGGTGGTAAAGCGGGCATAGCTTACTTTTTAATCGCAGTAGTACTTTTGCTGGTATTAGCAAAACCTTTTACCATCATTCAAGAGGGTGAGAGAGGAATTTTGAGTACAAATGGTAAGTACCAAGATCAGGCACTTCTACCAGGTCTGCACTTTATAGTTCCAGTGATTCAAAAGGTTTATGTAGTTGATACTAAAGTCCGTATCATCAACTATGCTACTCGCGTTGAAGCTAATGCCGGAATGAGTTCTGGAATAGGCTCTAAACCAGCTATTACAGTTTTGGATAAAAGAGGTCTTCCTGTTACCATAGAGCTAACTGTTCAGTATAGACTAAACTCTCAGTTTGCAGCTCAAACTATTTCAAACTGGGGCTTTAGCTGGGAAGAGAAGATTATCACTCCAGTTGTAAGAGATGTTGTTCGTAGTGTTGTAGGTAAGTATGATGCAGAATCACTTCCACAACTTAGAAGTCAAATAGCTCAAGAGATAGATAGAGATGTGAGAAAGAGTGTCTCAAACCTTGAAAATACTCCAGCGGATTTGCAATCAGTTCAACTTCGTGAGATAGGTCTTCCTATAAAAGTAAGAGAACAAATTGAGCGTGTTCAAGTTGCAAAGCAAGAAGTTCAAAGAGCAGAGCAACAGGTTGCAAGAGCTAAACAAGAGGCACTTAGACGTGCCGCAGAAGCAGAAGGTATAGCTCAAAAGAAGAGAATTGAAGCTCAAGGTATAGCTGACGCTGTAACTATTGAAGCTGATGCAAAAGCTAAGGCAAACATACTTATCGCAAAATCATTAACCTCTAAACTTTTAGAGCTTGAGCAGTTAAAAATACAAGGTAAGTTTAACGAAGCACTACAAATAAATACAGATGCAAAAATATTTTTAACACCTGGTGGTTCAACTCCAAATATCTGGGTTGATACAAAAGATGTTAAGAAAAGAACAACGGCTGAGTAATGAGTATTCTTAACTCTTTAGAGAGAGTGGATTGGCAAAAGTGTGATCTTTTGCCAGTTATAGTCCAAGATATCAAAAACAATGAAGTCTTGATGATGGCCTATATGAACAAAGAAGCATTAGAGTTGTCTCTTAGCACTAAAATAGCTCACTACTTCTCAAGAAGTAAACAACGCATCTGGAAAAAGGGCGAATCAAGCGGGCACATTCAAAAGATAGACTCTTTTTATATAGACTGTGATAATGACACACTTCTTATAAAAGTGATTCAAGAGGGTGTAGCATGTCATACAGGAAGAAGATCTTGTTTTTTTACAGAGTTAGAATCACTTAAAACAAGCACCGATGTAGAAGTTGATACTAAAGAGATGTATGGAGTTATAGACACGCTCTACCACACAATCCAAGAGCGAAAGAGTGCAGATACTAGTAGCTCATGGACAGCAGCACTTATCTCTAAAGGTGATAACGCTATACTCAAAAAAGTTATAGAAGAAGCAGGTGAGTTTTGTTTAGCCTATAAAGATGATGATGAGCATGAGGTGATATATGAAGCAGCGGATTTGACCTACCATATGCTTGTAGCTCTTGGAGTTAAAAATATCTCTCCTGAGCGGATTAAGCAAGAGCTCTCTCGAAGATTTGATATGAGTGGGATAGCTGAGAAAAATTCAAGAAGTAACTAAAGAGATATGAAAACACAGATAACTACCTTTGTAAATGAGCTTATTGTTTATGACTTTATCCTCTTTGGTAGTTCTTTTATACTCTTTATTCTTCTAATCATTTTAGGGATTTTACTTAGACGAAAGACAGCCATCGCTGTTGTAGTAATTCTGCTGTCATTTGGTATCCTCTTTTTAGCTCCAACTTTTGGATATGTTAAGATGCATGAGTATCTATATAAACATAAAACAGAATTACTCAGTGAGAAAAAGCTTAATTTTAACAATGCTATAGTTGTTAAAGGACTCCTCACAAATGAGTCAAAGAGATTTTTTAAAAGATGTAGCATCAAAGCAAGCGCTATAAAAGTGACTTCAAATAAATTTAAAAACTATATCTTCTCATTTAAACCAATAGTGACGAGCAAAATAACAGAGAAAAATATAGACATAGGTGAGAGTAGGGAGTTTAAGATAATAGTAGAACCTTTTAATTATGAAGGTGATTATAATATCACTATCGGAGCAAAATGCAACTAATAACTCTACTTAATTATTGGCACTATATAGCTTTACTGATAGTAGTTTTGATTTGTGCAGGTGGAATCTTCTCAGCATATAAGCAAAAAGATAAAAAGCTTGTTTTTCCTATAGTAGTATCTACAGTTCTTATAAGCACACTATTAGGAGTTTTTTCAATAGTTATAGTAGATAAGTACACCAAAAAAGTGTCTATATTTAAAGTTGAGAGCAAAAGACTTTTAAGTATAGAAAAAATCTCATACAGTGGAATAGTCAAAAACGATGGTAATCATGAAATTGGTGAGGTTATAGTTGAGATTAAGCTTGTAAACAAAGGGCATGCTACAGGAAATGTAAAGGGTGGAAGTTTTTTCAAATCAAGCGGATTTTTTGGTTTTTTTACTGGCGGAGCAAATCTTTCATATAAACCGCAAACCATAATAAAAGAGTTTGTAGTTGCAAGAAACTTAAAACCAGGTCAAGCAGAGCCATTTAGGGTCTATTTTGATTGGCCACCATATTTTAGGCAGGTTGCAGACTTTGTTACAGTCAAAGGACACTAATATTTAAGTTCATGCGGTCTTAGGGCTTTGTTTATATTTCTAATTTGTGAATTTTTATCTCTACACCAATCAGGTGAGAGCAGTGATGAGTCATCTATACCAGCAGTAACCCTTTGCACTGTTACATTTTGAGGCTTCATCTTTAGTGCTTTAGTTAAAACTTCAAGATAAGCGTCTTCACTAATAGGTGTGAACTTTCCTTTTAGGAAATCATTTGCTAAAGAAGTTCTTTTAACAACATACAGAGGGTGGTATTTAACAGAGTCTATACCCCATTCATAAGCCTCTTTAGCAGTTTCTAGCATCATCTCTTGTGTTTCACCTGGAAGTCCAAATATAAGGTGCCCACAAACATTTAATCCTAGTTTTTTAGACTTTTTTATCCACTCTTTATTCATTTGGCTTGTATGACCGCGGTTTATCTTTTGGAGTGTCTCATCATAGATAGATTGAATGCCAAACTCTACCCAAATCTCTTTGTCCTCATTTAGTTTGGCTAAGTATTCTAATGTCTCATCCGTTATGCTGTCACTGCGAGTACCAATGCTAAGTCCTACTACATTTTTAAATGAGAGAGCTCTGTCATAAAGAGCCTTTAGAGTCTCAAATGGCGCATAAGTGTTTGTAAAAGATTGAAAATATACTAAAAACTTTTCGGCTCCATACTCAACTTGTTGTCTCTTTGAGATGGCATCAAACTGAGTTTGAAGTTGTAAAAGCTGTTTTTGTAAGTTTGGGTTATGTGTTGATGTGAGATTTAGATGAAAACCTTTTAGCTCTTGAGTCTCACCAGTGCTTGCACTAAAAGAGTCATTTTGACAAAAGGTGCAACCACCTTTTGCAACTGTTCCGTCTATGTTAGGGCAAGTAAAACCAGATATATTTATGCCAACTTTATAAACTTTGCATCCGTATTTGGACTTTAAGTAGTTACCAAAAGTATAGATTTGTTGCACTTTTTTTTTCCTTATCATCACGAACTCTTTATCTAAGGTTATTTTGTATCAAAAAATAGAAGTAATTTTAAACGATGTATTTGCCAGTAAAGCAGGCTGTACAGTAGTTGTCTTCATTAGTGTTTACGCTTCTAAGAAGCGATGCTTCATCTAAGTAAGCCAAAGAGTCAGCTCCAATGAATTCGCATATTGCATCTACGCTCATATTTGCAGCTATTAGTTTGTCTTTGTTTGGAGTGTCAACTCCATAATAACAAGGGTCTGTGGTTGGAGGAGAGGATACGCGCATGTGGACCTCACTAGCTCCTGCTTCTTTTAACATTCTTACTATTCTTCTTGAAGTGGTTCCACGAACAATGGAGTCATCGATAACAATAACTCTTTTACCCTTGATAATATCTGTCATAGGCGAGAGTTTCATCTTTACTTTAAGATCACGCATCTCTTGAGTTGGTTCAATAAATGTCCGACCAATGTAGTGATTTCTCATAATCCCCATCTCATAAGGAATACCACTCTCTTGGCTGTATCCAATTGCAGCTGGAACTCCACCATCAGGAACAGGAATAACTAAGTCAGCTTCAACTGGCTTTATATGTGCTAACTCTCTTCCCATAGCTTTTCTTGTTTGATATACTGATTGACCAAAGACTTTGGAGTCTGGCCTTGAAAAGTAAACATACTCAAAAATACAGTGTTTTGGAGTTGGTTCAAAGATTTTTATGCTTTTTGGCTCTTTGCCTTCTTCAAAAATCAGAAGTTCGCCGGGCTCCACATCTCTTATAAACTCAGCACCAACCAAGTCAAAAGCACAGGTCTCAGATGCAACAATATATCCACCATTTGGAAGAAGACCTAGACTAAGAGGGCGGAAACCGTGTCTATCACGCATTGCAAACATTTTTGTTCTGCTTAAAAATACAAGTGAAAATGCACCCTCAATTCTTTGAACTGCATCTATAATTCTAGCTAGAAGTTTTTTTTGCTCACTTTTTGCTATAAGGTGGATAAGATTTTCTGTATCCATAAATGTTTGAAAAATCGCACCTTTTTCTATAAGTCTATTTCTAATCTCATCAGCATTTGTAAGATTTCCATTGTGAACTATTGCCATTTCGCCTAAATCATATCTGGCAAATACTGGTTGAGCATCTAAAATAGAGTCATTTCCAGCGGTTGAATAGCGAGTATGTCCAATAGCACTAGATCCGCTAAGTGTTTTTAATTTTGCTTCATCAAAAACACGCATAACTAATCCACGCTTTTTAATAGTGTAGAGTTTTTCCCCATCAGCGGAGCTTATTCCTGCCGCTTCTTGTCCACGATGTTGAAGTGCATGAAGTGCAAAATAAGCTAATCTTGAAGCTTCTTTATGACCGTAAATACCTACAACTGCACACTTTTCATTAACATCTTCTCGCAAAATTTTTCCTTGTTTAGAGTATAACTATTTTGGAAGTATACTTGAATTGTCTTAAATTTTTTATAATACTTATAACTCCAAGCAATCACTTATGGAGTAAAGTCCAATTTCTTTTCCTACAAGCCACGAGGCAGCTCTTATAGCTCCCTTACTAAAGGTGTTTCTAGAAGTTGCAGTATGGTTTAGCTCTATAAACTCTCCATCATTGTAAAAGCCAACAGTATGACGACCTACAATATCTCCACCTCTTAGAGCCATAACAGATATTTCATCTTTAGTGCGCTCGCCAATGTTTCCATCTCTTCCACTTATGCGAACGTTATTTAAGTCAAGTCCACGGGCAGTTGCTGCTGATTCACCTAGAGTTAGTGCGGTTCCACTTGGTGCATCTTTTTTATGTTTATGGTGCATCTCAACTATCTCTATATCAAAACCCTCTAACGCAGCTGATGCTTGGTGTACTAGTTTGTTTAAAAGTGCTACACCTAAAGACATATTTGTAGCGTAAAGGACTGGCATGCTTTCACTTGCTTGCTTTATTAGATTTAGCTGATGCATACTTAATCCTGTAGTGCCAATAACAAGAGGCGTAGGAGTCTCTATGGCAGCTTCAAGTAAGGTTTCACAAGCTTTAGGAAGAGAGAAATCTATAACAATATCACAAGCTTTTAAAAATGATTTTACATTCGTGCTAACTAGGATTGATGGGTCTATAGAGAAGTTTAGTTTCTCTCTAACAAATACTGAACTCAGACTAATATCATCAGTCTTTTTTAAATCATCTATGACTAGTTGCCCAACTCTACCATTTGCCCCAAAAACTCCAACTTTTACCATACAAAAATTCCTTAATTTTACTTTGTAAAATGAAGGAAACCCTTCATTTATTTGTCACGGTATCGGAAGTAATTCCGCTACCTACGCTATCGCTTGGATTCCTTCGGCAGGAAGCCCTCGGCACTTGTGCCTCTGCTTATTTTGTCACGGTATCGGAAGTAATTCCGCTACCTACGCTATCGCTTGGATTCCTTCGGCAGGAAGCCCTCGGCACTTGTGCCTCTTTTAGCCTAGTTTTTCATCTACAAAAGAGATAGCTTGAAGAGCTGCTACTGCACCATCTCCAGCTGCACTTACAACTTGCTTTGGAGCTGCTATTCTCATATCTCCTGCCGCAAAGAGACCTTTTACAGAAGTGTTCATGCTAATATCAACTATAACTTCACCCTTGTCGTTCATATCGCATAAAAAGCTACCATCTTCTTGTTTTAGAGTTTGGTTGTTTACATCATTTCCAACAAAAGTAAATACACCTGGAACCTCGATGTCGCGAAGCTCGCCATCTTTGTTTTTAACTCTAATGCCAGTTACTCCCATCTTATCTCCATAGACTTCATCAGGAGTAGAGTTTAAAACTAGCTCTATCTTTTCAGATTTTTCAACTCTCTTTACAGTGTTTGGAGATGCTCTAAATGTATCTCTTCTATGAATCAGATATACTTTAGAACATATTTTTGCCAAATATAGTGCTTCTTCTAGAGCAGTGTCTCCACCACCGATAACAGCTACTTCTTTTCCTTTGTAGAAAAATCCATCACAAGTTGCACAAGTGCTTACACCTTTTCCAAAAAATTCATCTTCTCCAGCAAAGTCAGCACGTCTTGGAGATGAGCCAGTTGCTATGATAACACTATGTGCATCAGTAACTGTTCCATCACCTTTATGTATTTTAAACAAGTCACCATCTTTACGTACTCTTGTAACTTCTACCATTTCGTGTTTTAGACCAAATCTTTGACACTGCTTAGGCCATGGTTCCATAAGTTCCATACCAGTAATCTCACCAGTTGCACCTGGATAGTTTTCTATCTCTGAACTTTGAGTAATTTGCCCACCAGGCATTCCTTTTTCAAACATCACAACATTTTCTAAACCACCGCGAGTAGTATAGAGCCCAGCTGTAAGACCAGCGGGTCCACCACCTATAATTGCACAATCTAAAATCATCTTTATTCCTTAATTTTACTTTATAAGATGAAAAAAACTCTTCATCTTACACTTATGATAGCACTAAAACGAAGCTAAAATACCATTGCTAAACCGTTGTGGCACTAAACCTATTGAGTTAGAATTATAATAAATCAACATTTTTTGACAATTCTTGCAAATTATCTAATTTTCGTATCATACTATCTTGTTTATAAATCTGCTCTTGTGATTTTTTTATAAAAAAAATAGAAGGGGATTCGTAGATATTAAAGCGTTGGATAAAGCTTAGTGAAGTCTTTGTTCCACTTCTTAAAAAAGTAGTACCCTCACTGTTTTGTCTAACTTCATTGTAGTAGTCGATTGCTAGTATTGGGAGCTTAAGTTTTGTTTGAGAGAGTAAGTCCATAGTGTTTGGATCTTTAGAGCTATAAAAGACAACTATATACTTTTCTTCTTCTGGAAGAAAAACATCGCTTTTTTCATAAAAAACAAACTCCTTAAAATCTATGAACTTGTACTCTGAAAATTTATAGTTGAAGTAAGCAAAAGCACCAGCTATCATAGCGGCACCAAAAAACGAAGCTAGAAGAGTAGAGAGAGAAAAGAGGCTTTTGCCTCTTACTCTTGACACTACTTAAACTCTTTACGTTACGCTAAAAGAGCGTTGATTTTTTCAGCTAGAGCTTGTTTTGACTGTGCTCCAACAACTTGATCTACCATTTCGCCATCTTTAAAAAACATGATAGTTGGAATAGAGCGGATACCAAATTTAACAGCGATATCTTGCTCTTCATCAGTGTTTACTTTACAAATTTTAGCCTTACCATCAAAGTCTTCCGCTAACTCTTCAATCACAGGTGCAATCATACGACAAGGTCCACACCATGGAGCCCAAAAGTCTACTAAAGATACACCTTCACTTAAAGTTGCTTCAAAATCTGCACTAGTTAATTCTATATATTTACTCATCACAATTTCCTTATTAAATTTATATGGAAGTATTATACAAAGCTAATCTTTAAAAGGACTTTATAAATTTTTGCAAATATTTTATAGAATATGCTAAGAAGAAAAAAATAGGGTTTATGTGCTTTAGTAGGCCAAATAAAGTTTAGCGATACGCCGATCCTTGTTTCTTTTTTTTTGTATAATTTTAACAAATTTTTTAAGGGTTTTTTATGAAACTAACAATAAGCGATGGACAAATAGGTGTTAGACCACCGGTCACAAAACCACATCCTGGTTTTTTACATGAGGTAGGAGAGGAGAGATTTAAAAAGCTGGTTTATGACCATTACGAGTCTATAAAGACAAGCGACATTGCTTTTTTATTTCCTATATATGATGAAGAGGATTTTGATGATGCAAAGCAACATGCTTTTGATTTTCTTATCCAGATTTGTGGTGGACCTAGATATTTCGAACTGAGTCGTGGCGAACCTAGAATGGTTGGAAGACATGCCCCATTTCGAATCGATGAAAATGGTAGAAAAACATGGTTGGCTCTCTATGCTCCACTTCTAGAGGCTCTTGTTGATGAAGGGATTACGGAGGAGTATATAGAGAGTTTTTGGAATTATTTAGATGTGTTTTCTATGTGGCTTGTAAATACTAAAAGCTAAAATTTTAGCATCTCTCTTTTTCTTTTTTTAAAGGTTGCACACTCTTGATAACCCACATCTCTTGCAAGATTTACAAGTTCTTTAGCAAAGAGAGAGACCTGTTCTGGTTTGTGTGCATCTGAGCTAAAAGTGATAGGAATATTTAGCCTATAAGCATCTTTTAAGAGGCTGATGGAAGGATATTGTTCAGCCACTGGTTTTCTAAATCCTGCCATATTTAACTCTATAACCATATCTGCATCTTTTATAGCTTGTAGTGTCTCTTTTGCAATGAGACTTATATCTTTTTTTGGCATAAATTTAAACACTTTTATCAAATCAAGATGTCCTACTATATCAAAGAGTCCACTCTTTGCCATATCTCTTACGGCATCAAAATATTTTTGCCAAATAATATCTATGTCTTCATGCTCATAATGACCGATAAACTCAGGGTTGTCAAATCCCCACTCATCTATAAAATGAACAGAGCCTATGAGATAGTCAACATCTGCTTCTAATACTCTTTTATCCATATAACCATTAAGAAAATCAACTTCATAAGCTAAAAGGATATCTATTTTATTTTTGTACTTATCTCTTAAATCTAGAACTTCTTTTTCATAGCTTTTCATTTCATCAAACTTCATACGATATTTTGTATCAAACTTCATAGGTGCATGATCTGCAAAACCAAACTGTTTTGTACCAGTTGCAAGGGCTTTTTCAACATATTTAAACAGTTCTCCCTCAGCGTGGTTGCAAAGCGGAGTATGGTTGTGTAAATCGACTATCATTTTGTGCCTCTGAAATAAAACTTATAGAATTTTATGCTATTATAGTGACAATAAATAAATTTGGCTAGGGAAAACAAAAATGACTCAAGAAGAATTAGATGCTATGATGAATGGAGAAATCGATGATTTTGATGATTTTGAAGATGATGTAAAAGAATCAGATGATAAAGAGCTTGATGAGAGCTTAGCAGATAGTGGTGTTCCTGCTGGATATAGTGAAAAAACATCTCATCATTGGCCACTACCTGCTACGGATGAAAATAAGATGGTGCATCAGCTAGATGATGTAACAAAAGAGGGTGAAGAAAAAGCTAGTGAGATTTTTGACATCATTGAGGCTATTAGTAATGATTTGATGGAAAAAGAATCAAACACCCAAAATGCTTTAGAGGTTATAGTTTCAAATATTGAACTCTTTAGCAAGCTTAGTGCAAAATTTCCTGATGTTGAAGCTTTTAAGACTCAGTTAGAAAAAAATGAAGCAGCACAAGAAGATATAAATCAAACTTTAGAAGCACTACAAAATAGTGGCGACTCTATTATGAATGTAATGGATATTATGCAATATCAAGATATTCACCGTCAAAAGATAGAGCGAGTTATAAATGTAATGCGCGCACTTTCAAAATATATGAACACTCTTTTTGAAGGTAAGATAGAAGACGAAAAAAGAGTCTCATCTGCTCAACATATCGCAGGCGATACGCATAATGAGTTGGCATCTACTGATGATATCGAAGCACTACTAGAGCAGTTTGGAAAATAATGAGCAGAGTTGAACTACTCTCCCCTGCAGGGACTCTAGAGAAACTAAAAATAGCACTTGACTTTGGTGCTGATGCTGTTTATGGTGGAGTAAGCCACTTCTCACTCAGGATACGCTCTGGAAAAGAGTTTAGTATGGAAGAGTTTAAAGAGGGTATCGACTATGCTCATGCTCGAGGTAAAAAAGTCTATGCAACTATAAATGGCTTTCCTTTTAACTCTCAACTATCACTTTTAAAAAAACATATATTAGCTATGGCAGAGTTAGAACCTGATGCTTTTATAGTCGCTACTCCAGGTGTTTTAAAATTAGCCCATGAGTTAGCTCCACAAATCCCAATACATCTATCAACTCAAGCAAATGTTATGAATGTTTTAGATGCAAAAATCTTTTATGAGATGGGGGCAACTAGAATTATTACGGCTCGTGAGATTTCGCTAAAAGACCTTGTAGCTATAAAAAAAGAGCTTCCAGATCTAGAGCTTGAAGTTTTTGTTCATGGTTCTATGTGTTTTGCATATAGTGGAAGATGCCTTATCTCTACTCTTCAAAGTGGGCGAGTTCCAAATCGTGGAAGTTGTGCTAATGATTGTAGATTTCCTTATGAGATCTATGCTGCAAATCCTGAAACGGGAACACTTTTTAAGTTAGAAGAAGATGAGGGCGTTGGGACTTATATTATGAACTCAAAGGACTTAAATCTTGCCTCTCATATAGATGAGATACTAGATAGCGGAGTTGTAGATTCTCTAAAGATAGAAGGTCGAACAAAAACATCTTACTACGCGGCAGTAACTGCAAAAGCATATAGAAATGCCATAGATGACTACTATGATGACAAGTATGAGGCTAGAAAATATCAGTACGAGCTAGAGAGTCTACAAAATCGTGGCTATACAGATGCTTACTTAATCTCAAGACCTTTTGAAAAACATGATACACAAAGTTTAGACTTTACTATGCAGCTAGGCACGCATCAAGTAAGTGGACAAGCTGATGAAAGTGGAGAGTTTTTTATGTGTAAATATAAAACTCTTCCAAATGGTGAGCTTGAAGTAGTAGCTCCAAAAAACTCAAAAATAGAGTTAGTTGATAATGAGATAGGCACAACATATGAAAGAGATGGCGTAGTCTACTTAAAGCTAAAAATGTTAAGAGCTAAAAATGGCAAAGTCTGGGAAGAGGTTCATAGTGGAAATGTCAATCCTATAACATTACCAACGAAGTTTGCCCCATATACTTTTTTTAGAATAAAGGCCCATGAAGATATGGGAACATATCCAAAGAGATAAAAAAGTGTGTGAGTTAATGTTAAACAATTGTCAAGCTAGATCCTGAATCAAGTTCAGGATGACGCGTGTTCCGTCATTCCGTGCTTGACACGGAATCTAGTCTATAGAATAGAGGGTTCAGTTTAAAATAAAATAAATGTAGATAAAGTTATATCTGTAACTTTATAGAAGGAAAAAATTAGATGAGATTTGTATCAATTGTAATGGGTAGCAAGAGTGATTATGAAGTAATGAAGTCGTGTTCTGACACACTAGAGGCTTTTGGAGTAAACTATGAGATGATTATCTCCTCAGCTCATCGCTCGCCTGAGAGGACCGCAAAGTATATTATAGAAGCGGAGAAAAAAGGCGCTCAAGTCTTTATTGCAGCAGCTGGAATGGCTGCACACTTAGCTGGCGTGTTATCTTCTAAAACGGTTAAACCCATTATCGGTGTACCAATGTCAGCATCGGCACTAAGTGGGATAGATGCACTTCTCTCAACTGTTCAAATGCCAGCTGGAATGCCAGTTGCTACTGTGGCAATAGGTAAAGCTGGAGCCATCAACTCCGCATATCTAGCGATGCAAATTTTAGCACTTGACAATGAAGAGTTGGCAGTAAAGCTACAAGAAGATAGAATCTCTAAGGCTAAAAAAGTTGAGATAGATTCACTAGAGATAGAGACAATAATAAAAGCGTAAATTAAAGGAATATTCATGAAGTGGATGAGCGATGAAGAATATATGGAACTCACAGGCCTTGATATGGATGCTATTGATGATTTGTGCGCGCGTGGAAAACTAACAGTAGAAGTTAAAGATGGCATCAGAATGATAGATCCATCCAAAGGCTCACAAAATGTGGTTCCGGCTAAACTAAAAGAGCTCTCCGCTAGAAACACAAAAGAGATGTTAGTCCAACCTGAGTTTGTAGAAAAAACTATAGGCACCATAATCAACCTTCATGAAAAAGTCCTAGATGCAAAAGATGAAACCCTAGAAGCCGTAAGAACTGAAAACACCTTTTTAAGAGAGGCTCTAGGCTCACTTCAAGAGCTTTATGATGAAGATAGAAAGACCATTCATACACTTCAAGAGCAGTTAAAACTCTCTCAACAAGAAGTTGAGTTTATGAGAAGAAAGTACAAGCTTATGTGGAACAAAGCGATAGACGAACATACTACTTAATAGTCTATAATGAGCAAAGCTCACTATAACGGCATGGACTAAAGTCCATACAACCTCCTAAAGCTACAAAAAACAAGTTTTTTGAGAAATATAAGGTTTGCAAATATGACAATAGATAAAGCTTGTGTTGATTGCATAGTCAATCAAAGTTATAGAGTATGCGATGCAATAGACGCTCCGCAAGATTTAAGACAGAAGATAACTTCAAGTATCAAGGAGATGAGCAAAGAGTTTTCATATGAGAAAAATCCTCCAGAGATAGCCGCAGATGTTTATGAAAAAATGGCTCTCTTAGCAAATAAAGAGGACTTATATGATAAGGTAAAAGCACTCTCAACACAAAAAGCACTCTCGTTTGTTCCCCTTTTAGAGAAAAAACTTTTAAGCTCTCCTGATAAACTCTTAACTGCAACAAAAATAGCAGTAGCTGGAAATGTTATAGATTTAGCAGCAGTTGTTGAGTTTGACCTAGAAGAAGAGCTCTCAAAAGTCTTTGAGACAGACTTTACTCATGATGACTTTGAGTCACTTCGAGCAAAGCTAAAAGATGCAAAGAGTGTTTTAATTATTGGCGACAATGTTGGTGAGCATATTTTTGATTATATGTTTGTAAGAACATTAAAAGAGTTATATCCAGATGCACACTACTCATATATGGTTAGAGGAAATCCCATCATAAATGATGTAACTATAAAAGAGGCAAAAGAGGCTGGGTTTGACGAGCTTTGCTCTTTAGTAGATAGCGGAGTTAACACTCCCGGATTTTCATATAATCGTGCAAATGCCCACTCAAAAGAGCTTTTTGACAGTGCTGATTTGGTAATAACTAAAGGCATGGGAAATTATGAGTGCCTAAATGATACTCACAGAAAAAATCTCTGCTTTTTACTCAAAGTAAAGTGCGAGGTTGTAGCATCTTCTTTGGGTAAAAGTGTGGGCGATATAATCTGTAAAATGATATAATTGCGAAAATTTATGAAATAAGAGTCTCTGGTACACTCTCTCGGAAGGCGTGACAAACTCTTCTCGTTTTTAAGTTCTCAGAGTGTGCAACGAGAGAAATAAAATAAAATTAAGGTAAATAGATATGATAACTTTTAGCTCCATGCTACTAAAACTTCAAGAATTTTGGATGAAACAAGGATGCAATATTGTCCAACCTTATGACATCCCAGCGGGTGCAGGAACCTTTCATCCAGCCACTTTTTTACGCTCACTAGATTCACAACCTTGGTCTGTTGCTTATGTAGCACCATCTCGTCGTCCAACTGATGGAAGATATGGCGAAAATCCAAACAGATTAGGTTCATACTATCAATTTCAAGCACTCATTAAACCATCACCTGACAATATTCAAGAACTCTATTTAAAATCATTAGAGTACTTAGGTCTTGATGTAAAAAATCATGATATCCGTTTTGTAGAAGATAATTGGGAGTCTCCAACGCTTGGTGCTTGGGGACTTGGTTGGGAAGTTTGGCTAAATGGCATGGAAGTGACACAGTTTACTTACTTTCAGCAAGTTGGCGGTATAGAGTGCAAACCTGTTGCAGTTGAACTTACTTATGGAACAGAAAGACTTGCGATGTATCTTCAAGGTGTTGATAATGTTTTTGATATCGTTTGGGGTGAAAATGAGCACGGAAAAACATACTATAGAGATGTTCATAAAGAGAGCGAGATAGAGTTTTCAAAATACAACTTTGAAGTAGCAGATACAGAGATGCTCTTTGCTGACTTTACTGCTAAGAGTAAGGAGTGCCAAAGAGCTATAGAAGCTGGGCTTCCTCTTCCTGCATATGATCTGTGTATGATGGCATCTAACACTTTTAACATCCTAGATGCAAGAAAAGCCATCTCACAAACTGAGAGACAAAACTATATACTAAAGATAAGAGAACTCTCAAAAGCCTGTGCTGAGCTATATAAAGCTCAAGAAGATGAGAGAATACAAAGAGTGAAGAGTTAGTTTTATATGAAGGTATCAAGTAGGGTGAAAAACATTTAGTTTTTGGTTGATTACCTTTAAAAGTGTTATAATATAACATTTTATTTAGGAGTAAGTTTTGAAGATAGAGAAAATAATTAGCCCGCTAGACTTGATATATTACGAATATGATAGAAAAACAAAGACGCTTTTTTATGATACAGACTACTCAAATAGGTTTATAGAACTAGAATTTTTTAAAATAACTTACCATCTATCTAAGCAAAATATAAAATTTAAAGTATTAAAAGACAAATCCATAGAGTTTACAAAACAGAAATTTTCTCTAAAAGATAAGTTTGAAAAACTTTTAAAATACATAGAACATAAAAAACAAAATATCTACCTACTAAATGATGTGAAGATAAAGTTTGCCAAAAATATTCCACTTTTTGAGATAAAGTATATAAAACAAAAGATAAATTTTTATAATTATGATGCACTTATATTTAGCTCAAAAAATGGCGTTTTAGCCATAGATAGTATGAATAAAGAGTGGAGAAAAATTCCATCATATGCCATCTCAGAGCAAACAGCAAAGCTTGTTAAGGATGTTGGCGGGCATCTTAAATTTGCAGGAAAAACAAGACATGGTGATGAGTTTGCTTATGAGTTACTAGACGAATTAAAAGGTAAGAGAGTCCTATATCTTAGAGCAAAAGAGGTTGTCTCAAATATGTTGGATATACTAAAAGAGAATGGTATAAAGTGTGATGATGTTGTTGTTTATGAAAACCATTTTAAAGAACCAAAAGAGAAAAAGACACTACCGAAAAATTCTAAAATAATTTTTTCTTCACCATCCACTATAAAATACTTTTTTAAAGCCTTTTCATGGGACGACTCTTATAGAGCCATATCTATTGGACGCACCACTGCAAAATATTTCCCTAAGCATATAAACCCCATCATAGCAGATAAAACCTCTCTAAAAGCTTGTGTTAACAAAGCTTTGGAGACGCTTTAGTTGAGAGAGACCATTATCGGGCAGATTGACCGTATACTTTTTGAAGATGATGGATTTTTTATAGCAACACTTAAGAGTAAAGAGAAGATTAGCGGGACCTACTTAGAGAGCGAAGTCTCTCATATAAAAGACTCAGCAATCACGCTTAGTGGTGAGTGGAGTGAACATAAAAAGTATGGTAAGACCTTTAAGTTTGACTCCATCAAGGTTAACCAAAATCATCTCTTTTTCTTTTTAAATAAAATAGTAAAAGGCTTTACAAAAAAACTCTCAGCCGAATTAATAGAGCACTTTGGTAGTGATGGACTTGTAGAGATTTTAGACAGTGATATTGAGAGACTCTTAGAGTTTAAAGGCATTAAAGAGAAACGACTTAAAAAGATTCAGACCTCATGGAAAAAGTTTCGCTCTATGCGTAAACTTGGAGAATTTCTAAGCCCTTTTGATGTATCTCAAGCACTTTTAACTACAATCGCTACTGCCATGAGAGAGATTGATGAGCCTTGCACTAAGATAAAAGAGAATCCTTATATCTTGACTTCTATAAACTCCATAGGCTTTAAAAGAGCTGATGAGTTAGCTTTAAAGATGGGTGTAAAAGCTCAAGATGAGAACCGTATAAGCTCAGCTATGGATTTCACACTTCTAAACTACTGTGAGCAACAAGGAAATAGTTGCATCTCAAAAGATACACTCTTTAGTGGTCTTGATGAACTTTTAGGCTTTAATGATAAAAATCATCTCTATGAAGCGGCTCTGGTTGAGAGGGTGGCAGAGAGTAGCATTGTGATTATGAAGAACAATAGAGTCTCTCCATCAAGACTTTATGATGCTGAAAAATTTCTATATGAGACGATAACCACAAGAGCTAAAAATGATAGCGGGGGCTTTGTAAAAAACTTAGATGAGTTTTTAGAATCAAAAGAGTTAAGACTAGCAGAGCAACAAAGAGAAGCCGTTATGAAGATAAATGAGGGTGCAGCTATACTCTTTTTAGTAGGATATGCAGGAACAGGAAAGAGTACGACTTCAAAGACAATTTTAGAACTTTTAAACACAAGATATGAGACTAAAGAGATAATGGCTTGTGCCTTAAGTGGCATAGCCTCTCAAAGGATTGCAGATACAACAGGTTTTGAGAGTGCTACTATACAGTCACTCTTAGTTAAGTATGAGAGTGCGGATAAGTTCCCTTTTGGAGTTATACTTATAGATGAAGCCTCAATGATAAATTCTTCACTCTTTGCAAGGCTTATGCACAAAGTTCGCAAAGATGCAATAGTTGTAGTTGTTGGGGACGATGCACAACTCCCTCCCATAGGTGCAGGAAACGTTTTAAGTGATGTCTTAACGTTAGAGTTAGCTCCCATAGTTAAGCTTACAAAGATTTATAGACAGAGTGAAGACCAAGCCATCAGGCTTATCGCAAATGACATTAGAAGGGGAATAGTTCCGGCTTATAGAGAAAAATATGAGGATTTTGAGTTTTTAGAAGTTAGCATTCAAAATTACTATGCTCTAAGAAGCCAACTCTCTCAATCTAAGCTTCAAGAGCTAAGAGAATCTAACTTACAAGCAGTTATAACAGAGATAATTCATAAGGTTGTAGAATCCTTGCAAAAAGCAAGATATAGACTAAACAACAAACAGATAAAAGAGTATCTCAACTACTTTCAAGTCATCACTCCCATGAAAGGTGGGACACTAGGAGCTAACAATCTTAACAAGGTTTTACAAGAGTACTTTAATCCAAATCCTAAGAAGTGTTTTAAAAAGGGTGGAGTTGAGTTTCGTCTGATGGATAAGGTAGTTCACACAAAAAATGAAAACATGACTTCATGGAGTGGGGATGGCTTTAAAGCGGGCGAAGACTCAAATCAAAGACGTATCTTTAACGGCATGAGTGGACTACTTTTTAAGATAGAAGAGGCTGATGAACAGTTGTTTGTATTTTATCCAAATGAGGATATAGTTGTAGTTTATGAGTATGAGGAGGTAAAAGCATACTTAATGCTCTCATATGCACTAACCATTCACAAAGTTCAAGGTATGGAGTATGATATAGTTGTTATACCCATGACATTTTCGCACTTTATCATGCACAATACAAAGCTTATATATACAGCCATCACAAGAGCAAAACATAAGTGTATCATCATAGGTGAAGGTGCCGCTTTTGAGAGTGGTTGTAAGAAGTTTGAGCAAACTGCAAGGGATACAGTTTTGCTAGAATTATAATAAAAACGTATAAGCTAAGAGCTATTTTTAGATAGATTTGTTAAGATACTCAATAATAATTTTAAAGAAGTGGATGCTATGAAACCGATTGATATTTTTCCGTGGGATGATCATTTTAAAACTGGTTTTGATACGGTAGATATTCAACATAAAAAATTAGTTGAAATACTAAATAATTTAGCAGCAAATGTAGCATATAAATCAGATAAAAAAAGTCTACATACTATCTTTGATGAACTTAAAGAGTACGCGCGTTATCACTTTAAAACAGAAGAGGCTATTTGGGATAAATACCTACCAAATGATCTCTTAAACAAAGAGCATAAAGAAGCACATCAAAGTTTTGTAGATACTGTAGAGCGTCTTAAACGTGAGCAAAATGCAAAACCTCTTAGCGAGTTAGCAGACGAAGCGCTTGTGTTTTTAACAAGATGGTTAGCATCTCACATCCTAGATAGAGATCGTTATATGGCTTATATCGTTTTTAATCTGCAAGATGGGCTCACCATCAAAGATGCAAAAACTTATGCACAAGATAAAATGAGTGACTCAAGAGGTGTTTTGCTAGATATAATCCTCTCCATATATGGTAGTCTATCTTTAAATACACTAAGTTTGATGCGTGAGTTAAAATCACATCAAGCTTATGAGAAAAAAATGGCATATCAAGAAGAGTATAGACAACTTCTTCTAAACATCTCAACTCAATTTATAAATCTTCCAATAGAAAAAGTAGATGCTGCTATACAAAAATCACTTGAGAGTATGGCTACTTTTGTAGGGGCTGATAGGGCTTATATTTTTGAGTATGACACGCAAAAAGGGGCTTCATCAAACACTTATGAGTGGTGCGGGGATGAGATTTTATCTCAAATAAAAAGACTTCAAAATATTCCTAACGAGAAAGTGCCTGAGCTTACACAAGCGCACCTACAAGGAAAGATAAAACTAGTTCAAGATACTTTACATATGCCAAAAAGTGAGTTTAGAGATATGTTGATATCTCAAGATATAAAAAGTTTAGTAACTATTCCACTAATGAAAAAAGATGAGTGTAGAGGTTTTGTAGGGTTTGATACTGTAAAAACTAAACATGAATTTACTCAAGATGAGATAGATATTCTCGACCTATTTGGCAAAACACTTGTAAATGTTAATGATAGAAAACAGATACAAAAAGAGCGTTCTGGAGAAAGAGCACTACTTAAAACACTTATACAAAATATCCCAGACCTAGTTTGGTTAAAAGATAAAGATGGCATCTACTTAGTTTGTAACAAGCGTTTTGAAGATTTTTTTGGTGCAAAAGAGAGAGATATAATTGGTAAGAGTGATTATGACTTTGTAGATAAAGAACTTGCTGATTTATTTAGAATGAACGACAAGAAAGTGATGCAAACAAACAAAACTTGTATAAATGAAGAGACAATAACATTTGCAAGTGATGGGCACTCAGAAATAGTTCAAGCTACAAAGACCCCAGTGCACCATAGCGATGGAAGTTTGATGGGGGTACTAGGAATCTCACGAGATATAACAGAGAGACAGCATCATGAAAAACATTTAGAGCATATTGCACACTATGATGCATTAACCGGACTTCCAAACCGTGTTTTACTCTCAGACCGCATCAACCAAGCGCTAAAACAATCAAATAGGCATAAGTTTTCATTTGCAATTGTTTATCTTGATCTTGATGGGTTTAAAGCCATCAATGACACTTATGGACATAACTATGGAGATAAGTTTTTAGAACTTTTAGCAAAAAACATGAAAAAATCTCTCCGCGAGGGCGATACTATAGCTCGCTTGGGTGGAGATGAGTTTGTGGTGGTTTTGCTCGATCTTAAAACGCATGAAGATAGCCTTGCTATGATAAGAAGACTCTTAGAAGCTAGTTCTCAAAAAATAGTAATAGACAATCTTAATATGCAAGTTACTGCAAGTTTGGGTGTGACCTTTTTTGATGCAGGTGATGAGATAGATGCGGACCAACTTCTTCGTCAAGCAGACCAAGCTATGTATCAAGCAAAGATACTTGGAAAGAATCGTTACCATATCTTTGATGCACTCAAAGATGAGAAAATAAGAACGCACCATGAGAGTTTAGATGAGATGCAAAAAGCGCTTGATAATGAAGAGTTTGTGCTTTACTATCAACCAAAAGTAAATATGCAAAGTGGAGAGGTTGTTGGAACTGAGGCTTTGATAAGATGGAATCACCCTAAGCATGGAATACTCTCACCTGCTACATTTTTGCCAATAGTAGATGGACATATTTTATCCGTCAGGATTGGAGAGTGGGTTTTAGAGAGTGCAATGGAGCAGATGAGTGAGTGGAAAAGCAAGGGGGTGAATGTACCAACTAGTGTAAATGTAGATGCCATGCAACTTCAACAGAGTGACTTTGTTGAGCAGTTAGAAAATCTCTTGAAAAAGTATCCAACTGTAAAACCAAATGAGTTAGTGCTTGAAGTCCTAGAGACTAGTGCTTTAGAAGATATCGTTCATATATCACAGGTTATGCAAGATTGTCTAGATATCGGCATCACTTTTTCACTTGATGATTTTGGAACTGGCTACTCCTCTCTTACATACCTAAAGAGACTCCCAGCAAGAGAGTTAAAGATAGATAAAAGTTTTGTCTGTGGAATGCTTGAAGACTCTGATGATTTAGCTATATTGGATGGAATACTTAGCCTCTCTAATGCTTTTAGACGTGATGTTATTGCTGAGGGAGTTGAGAGTGTTGAGCATGGAGAGATGTTACTTAAGCTTGGATGTAAAATAGCTCAGGGCTACATCATAGCTCATCCGATGCCACCGCAAGAGATAGAGGAGTGGATAAACCACTATGACTCAAATGAAAAGTGGAAAAATACTAGCTCCATCAGTCGTGAAGATTTGCCTCTGCTTTATGCTTTAGTAGAACATAGAGCGTGGTTAAGCAGTGTTTTAGCTTATATTAAGGGACTAAGCTCAACAATTCCAAGGCTAGATTATCATGAGTGCCGTTTTGGTGAATGGGTTTATGATATTGGTATGAAGCACTACAGAGATAGCTCTTCTTTTAAAGAAGTTGAAAAATATCATAAAGATTTGCACAAGAGAACAGATACTTTAATCAAACAATATAATAAAGGTACGTTAAAAGATTTAGAAGCAGCTATAGCTGAGATAAAGAGCTTGAGCCACAATTTAACACATAGCTTTAAAAGCTTTGAAGCAACAAGAGGAAATAGTGCACTCCTAGACTTATAAACAAAGCGAAATCTTATATGATTTGACATATAATCACTTAATAATCCTAGCTAGGAGAGTGAGATGTCATTTAAAATTAAGATAGTTATTTGTGGTCAAAGTGGGCTTGTTGGCTCAAAACTCTCTGAAGTGTTTGAATCCAAACACAACGAGGTCATTGGTATTAAAGTACGAGATGATACAAAAATAGAAGATATAGCAAAACAGATAGAAGCTTGCGATGTTTTGATAAACTTAAGTGGTACTACAATTCTCGCTCGTTGGAGTGATGAGTATAAAAAAGGACTTTATAGCAGTAGGATAAATACTACTAGAAAACTTGTAGATGCGATGGGCTTATGCAGGGAAAAACCAAAACTTTTTATGTCTGCATCTGCTGTTGGCATATATGATAGTGAACTTAAACATGATGAAGACTCCAAAGATTTCAGCGATGATTTTCTAGCTAATATCTGTAAAGATTGGGAAGCAGAGGCAAGAAGGGCATCTGAGATTGGTGTTAGAAATGTTCAAACTAGATTTGGAGTTATCTACGCAAAAGAGGGCGGAGCAATGACTAAAATGTTACTGCCTTTTAAGTTGGGTATCGGCGGAAAAATAGGGAGCGGTAAGCAGATAGTCTCATGGATTCATATAGATGACTTGGTCCGTGCATATGAGTTTATCATCAAAACTCCAGAGTTAAAGGGTGCTATAAACTTTACAACCGCACACTCACTCTCAAACAGTGAGCAGACTAAAATAATGGGCGATGTTTTAAACAGACCAACTTTTTTCAGAGTTCCTGAATTTATTTTAAGGCTAACTTTTGCAGATGGTGCCACTGTGATGCTTGACTCAAAAGATGTTTATCCTAAAAAACTCTTAGAGAGTGGGTTTGAGTTTAAGTACCCTTACTTTGAAGATGCATTTAGAGAGATAATAAGTTAAGTTATGGCAAAAAAGTCCAATGTTTTTCTAGATATAACTACAAACTTAGATGAAGAACTCTTCGAAGATATCATCAAAAAAGAGTCTTTTAAGCTTCAACGAATCATCTCACAAGGTCACACTACCCCAGAAGGTGAGTGGTATGATCAAGATAGAGATGAGTGGGTTATGCTTCTTTGTGGTGAGGCTATTTTGGCATTTGAAGGTGATGAGGATGTACGGCTTGGGGCTGGGGATTATATAAATATAAGAGCTCATAAGAGACATAGAGTCTCATGGACAAAGCCAGATGCCAAGACTATTTGGCTGGCTCTATATAGTCAACCTTTAGGGTAAGATATAAGGAACTCCGAATTTTAGGAATACAATGGCATTCTCCACGATGTCTCTAGGCTATAAGGCTTCAAAGTAACACCAGCCCCGAACAATTTCGCGGTTTCGTAGTTTTTTTATTGCTTCGTACTGCTTAACATCGGAGTAAAGGCTTTTGTGCTTAGCTCTACCGTGTCACCGACTTTGAGGTTTTTTGCCTCATCTTGGGTGATAACTACTTCTACAAGTTGCTGTCCGATGGCAACTATGGCTACAAAAATCACATCTACTTTTTTTATATCTAAAAGCTCTCCACTAAATGAGAACTTCTGACTTCCTGAAGTCTTTAAAAGTATATCTTTTGGTTTGCCCTCATTTATGATAAGACCTTGCTCTAGAACTACAACTCTTGAAGCTAGTCTATAGATCTCGCTAGGGTCATGACTAACCATGATGATGGTAGTTTTAAACTCCTTGTGCAAGGCTAATATCTCACTTTGAAGTTTTGTTCGCATCTTAGAATCAAGTGCTGAGAGTGGTTCATCCATCAGAAGAAGTTTTGGTTCACCCATCATCGCACGGCAAAGGGCAACTCTTTGCTTTTGCCCACCACTTAGCGTGTTTGGATGTCTATTTTTTAACTCACTTAGTTCTGTAATACCCAAGAGATGAGAGGCTAAAGCCTCGTCTTTTTTTACATAAAGAAGATTTTGTAAAATGCTCATGTTGTTAAAGAGTGCATAGTCTTGAAAAACAAACCCGATAGCTCTTTTTTGCGGGGCAAGTGTAGTTTTAGCATCTAGCCAAATCTCATCATCAACGCTGATAACTCCTTTTGCATCCTCAAAACCTGCAAGGATTCTAAGAAGTGTAGTCTTTCCACTTCCACTAACTCCACTAAGAGCCAAAAACTCGCCCTCTTTTATCTCAAGATCTACATCGAGCATCATCTCTTTGTTTGAGCCAAAGAGCTCTTTTTTTATATCTATCTTTATCATCTAAATTGTCCGATGGCTCTAGTTTTTTGGTTAAAGATATAGACAGCAAGAAGCACTGAGAAGCTGATGAGGAGCATAATGGCACTGTAGATATGAGCGTTTGTATAGTCCATAATCTCAACCATCTCATAGATGGCAACAGAGGCAACTTTCGTCTCGCCTGGGATACTTCCTCCTAACATCAAAACGACTCCAAACTCTCCAACTGTGTGAGCAAAAGAGACTATGATAGCAGTCATTACAGCAGGTTTCATGTTTGGAAGTGCCACTCTAAGAACTGTCTGGGTTTTGCTCTTTCCTGCTATATATGAAGCCTCGAGCATATTTTTGTTGATGGAGGAAAATCCATTTTGAAGAGGTTGAACCATAAACGGAAGTGAGTAAAAACAGCTTGCAATTACAAGACCGCTAAAGTTAAAGACTAGCTTTATACCAAAATACTCATCAAAAAAAGCACCAACAGGCGAGTTATGAGAGAGAATGATAAGGATGTAAAAACCCAAAACTGAAGGAGGCAAAACTAAAGGAAGTGCAGTGATAGCTTCAAAAATAGGTTTTGATTTTGATCTTGTTTGAGAGAGCCACCAAGCAAAAGGTAAGCAAAGTATAAAGAGTATAAGAGTCGTAAGTCCAGCCAGTTTAAATGATAAGACAAAGGGAGTTAGCTCAAGAGCGTTTAGTGTTTCTAGCATATGATAATTTCACTTATAGAGAGTTCACTAGCTTTTATAAAAATCTTTACAAGATCCCCAGCTTCGAGATTCATCCGAGATGATGAATCTTTTGTGATAATGCTCTCAAACTTTGCATCACCTACGCTTAGTTTTATATTGCTTAGTAGCTCGCCATTTTCAACTTCTACAATCTTTGCATCAAGTTGATTTGAGTAGCTTATAGCTCCGCTAAATTCCTTTGCAAGGGCTATATGGGTTGGTTTTACACTGAGCAAAACTTGGCTATTGACACTTATGGATTCATCTAAATCTAAGCTCATCATAGTGAGCTTGTAAGAGGCAAACTCAAAGTTTACAATGTTTAAGTTCTCTTTTGTTTGAATCTTTGTAACTGTGGACTCAAACCTGTTCATGGCACGAGGTAACCATATTTTCTAAAGATATCTTTTGCACTCTTGCTTAAGATAAACTCATAAAAGGCTTTTGTCTCTCTGTCATTTTCTATCATAACTATACCTTGCTCTATTGGAGTGTAGAGCTTTGCATCTACCTCTACCCAGTTTATATTTTGTTTGTATTTTAGCATGGTTTTTGAGTAAAGAGATGACTTTGCAATAAGTCCTATGTCTGCCGCTGTTATAGTAAATGAGACAGTTTGCGATATGGACTCTGCAAAGATAAGTTTATTTTTTATATCCTTGTAGACGCCAGCATTCTCAAATGCCTCCATGGCAGCAGTCCCGTAGGGGGCAGTTTTTGGATTTGCTATGGCAATTTTATCTATTTTATCGCTCTTTAACAACTCAATACCCTTTGACATATCTTTTTGCTCTTTGCTCAAAATCGCTAAAGAACCTAAAGCGTAGACTACAGGAGCACCTTTAGCAATCTTGTCATCATAAAGTGATTGCGGGAACTTCATATTTGCAGCCATAAAAAGATGGTAAGGAGCACCATGTTTTATCTGTGCAGTCAGTTTTCCACTGCTTCCCAAAGTAACTTTTACTTTTGTATCTTTGTGAGTTTTGTTAAATTCAGCGATTAGTTCATCTATGGCATAACTAACATTTGCAGCTACTGCTATATTTATGGTGCTGCCACTAACAAAGGCAGTTGAGAGTATAAAAAACATAAGTAGTTTTTTCATAAGATTCCTTTTGGGCTTTATGTATTTAAAGATATAACGAAATATTATCATTTTAAAAAAAAGAAGTCAATAATGAAAAAAACTTTATAAAGTTAATGTATAATCCTTAAATTATGGAGAATTTATGAGATGTCTATTTTTAATATTATTTTTTGCTAGCTTTTTATCTTCGAGCGAAATATTAAGAGTTACTCAAGAGCAAGAACCCTATATATTGGGTACCCAACTTGAGTTTTATGTAGATGAAAAGGAAGATGCTACACTCAAAGATATACAGACCAAAGAGTTTGAAAAATACTCTGAATGTATACCAAACTTTGGGTTTCTCGCTAAAGTACACTGGTTTAGGCTTAAGTTTAATTATAATGAAGCTATGAAAAGAAAAGAGTGGTGGCTCTCTATAGACTATCCTTTGCTTGATTTTGTGGATGTATATTTGCTTGATGCAAATAATCAACTTATTTCACATAAAAAGAGTGGAGATTTGTACCCGCTTTATGAAAGAGATATAAAGCACCACAACCTTGTTTTTTCTCTTACAAACAATTCTACAGAGACTCATACGCTATATGTAAAGGTAAAAACCTCAAGTTCTATGCTCGTTCCCATGGAGATTATAAGTAGCAAGGCTCTTCTTGAACACACCCATCTGCATCAAAGTCTCTCTGGTATCTACTATGGAATCTTGCTTGTTTTGATATTTTATAATCTTATAGCGTATATATATACAAAAGAGAAGATTTATGTTTTATATATAGCTTTTGTTGCATCTTATGCTCTTTGGCAACTCTCTTTTGATGGCTTAGGGTGGCTCTATGTTTGGCAAGAAAATGCTTGGATGAGAGAAAAAGGAGCGGTGTTTTTCATCTCTACGAGTATATTTTTCCAACTAATCTTTAGTCAAAGTCTCTTAAATTCAAAAAATAATATCCCAAAATATGACAAATATGTTCTTGGTCCATTTATCTATCTCTCAATCCTTGGCATAGTTGTCTCAGCACTCATGCCTTACAAATATACTATATTAGTGGGTGCATCTCTTTCTATTATAATTCCTTTAGTTCTTTTAGTTGCTGGTTGGATGGTTATGAAAAAAGATTACTACTCTATAAGACTCTTTGTTCTAGGTTGGGGGATATTTTTGCTTGGAACACTCTTGTTTACACTTAGTAAATTTAATCTTATATCTGGCTATTTTGCTATGAAGTATGTACAACAAGCAGCATCAGGTGTTGAGATGATTTTGCTCTCAGCAGCTCTTGCTGAAAGGCTTAAACGGCTCCACGATGAGTACACTAACAAGCTAAAAGACCATAACAAAAATCTAAAATTAGAAGTAGAGATAGCTCTAAAAAAGGCGAGGCAAAAAGATAAAATACTCATTGAGCAATCAAGGCTAGCATCAATGGGTGAGATGATAGAGCAAATCGCCCATCAGTGGAGACAACCTCTAAATGACATAGGGCTGTTAAACCAAGATATGTACTTTAAAAAACAACTAAGCAAACTAAGTGATGACGACTTTAACCGCATCCACGAAGGCATAGACAACAACATCAGATATATGTCTGATACCATTGATGACTTTAGAAATTACTATAAGAGTGACAAGAAAAAAGAGAGTTATCTACTTGATGAGGTGATAGACTCTATGCTAAGCATCATAGGAACTACGCTTGAGTACTCTAACATAAAAGTAAGCCTTGACATTGACAAAGATATAAGACTTTTAAATGTTAAAAATGAACTTCAACAAGTTATGCTTATCATCTTAAACAATGCAAAAGATGCACTCTTAGCAAATAAAATAGATAAAAAAAAGATAGAGATAAGAGCCTATAAAGATACTAAAGATGCGTATATTTTAGTAAGTGATAATGGCGGAGGGATACCAAAAGAGATAAAGAACAAAATCTTTGATCCATACTTTAGCACAAAGCACAAAAACCAAGGAACTGGCATAGGACTCTACATGTCAAAAATGATAATAGAAAAAAATATGCAAGGAAGCCTGAGTGTTGAAAATATAGATAAAGGAGCTAGATTTACCATCAAGCTCCCATTAGAAGACTAAAATATAGTAAATCTAAAGTGAGTGAAGTTTAAAACCTCTTCCATCTCGCTTACAACTTTTTGCATAATGAGACCCTCTCTTCGTCCTGAGAAAAGTCTTGCCATCATATAACCATTGCTCAGACCTATCATAACTCGTCCATCACTCTTTTCATAAACGGAGATGCTAAGAGGCATATTTGTAGACATAACTTTGCCCTCGTCTGCACTCAACATCTCTGACGCATACTTAGCGTTACAAAACTTGATGATCTTAACCTTGCCCGTGTCTGCTCCACCGTGAGTAATAATCTCTTCTTGTTGGTCGATGATGTCTGTTACATGCCAACCCTCTTTTGCATTTAGTCTATCTTCTAAGATTTTTAGAGTTTTGTCAAATTCATAAGGCGATGTTATCTCTTTTAAAAGAATAGATGGAGCTGCTACTTTAAAAGCGATGCCAACTACAAAGATGCTAAAGACTAAACCTAAAGCGATGCCTACAAAAAGTGATAATTTATTCATTTATTATTCCTCTGATATACATATTTTCTGAGCCTTGAAGGCTTGGATGGTTTTTAGGGCTACGTAGCCAACTACTAGGGTTAAAAAAGCGATGAGTGATAGAGATGCTATATATGTGAAAGTTGAGTGATATATATTGTGCATTAAAAGTGTGGCTATTGTGATGGCAGCTAGTGGGAAAGTGTATGCCCACCAAGAAATGAAAAACATCTTTACATCATACATACGCAACATAAACAAAAGCAGTAAAAGCGTAAAGAGCGCGATAGAGTATAGAAAAATTGAGAACATATCTATAGAACCATTTGTGATTTTAAGATAGCTGACAAATCCAACCGCAGGCGGAGCTATAAAGATAAAAAAAGTTGGTATAAGCTTTTTAGCTAGTGGATTGTGAAAGATGATTCTGTTGATCATAATAGTAAAAAGCACTATCCAAAAAAACATCCCAAGCGAGAAGAAAAAGAGTGAGACGAAGATTGGCGCTGCATCGACTCCAACAACAGGAACTAAAACATTTCCAACTATGGGGATAAACCACGCAGGATTGCTATGAACTACTTCTAGGTCGTTATGAATCCAGTACTTCATAACAACAAGCGTAAAAAAGAGTTGCAGAGGTGTGGCTATAAACCAAAGCACTATAGATAGAGTCGGTGCAAAGTCATAGTAAGCTATGCTTAGAAGTAAAAGACTAACAGAGATGCTAGCCATAAAAGAGCTTTTTATAGGATGGTTTATCTCCCCTTTAACAGCCTCTGGGTAACTCGCTATTTTTAACATATAAGAGGTAAATATGACTAAAAACAAAAGTGTGTCAATAAAAAGTATGAATGCATAAAACCAGTATGAAAAATCTAAAATATGATAAGCTTTAGCAAAAACTATAGCAAATCCAGATAATCCCATGATAATAGCAAACAACTGAACAGGAAAGTATTCGAGTGATCTTGCATCTACACAGACAGAAGTTTGCATCAGATTCCTTTGGTTGTAAATTTTGTAAAATTATAATCAATATTTAGTTAAGTTATAATAAATATAAGAAATTAATACAAAATTTATAGTAAAATGACACTATTATTTCCCCACAGGATACAAAAATGATAAAAGTCTCAGCTATACAGATGCAGATGAGCCAAGATATAGATGCCAACATAAAAAATGCTGAGGTTTTGGTAAGACAAGCAAATAAAAATGGTGCAAAAATCATACTTTTACCAGAGTTGTTTGCATCTTTGTACTTTTGTAAAGATATGGATGATAAGTACTTCTCTTTAGCCTCAGAGCTTAAAGACAGTAGCCTTATAGAGAGATTTGCAACTCTTGCAAAAGAGCTAGGTGTTGTTTTGCTTGTTAGTTATTTTGAAAAAAGTGCTAAAGAGTATTTTAACTCTTTAGTTGTGGTAGATGCTGATGGCAAAATTATGGACAACTATAGAAAAACTCATATACCCTGTGGACCTGGATATGAAGAGAAGTTTTACTTCAAACCGGGAAATAGTGGCTTTAAAGTCTATAACACAAAGTACGCTAAGATTGGAGTTGGTATCTGTTGGGATCAGTGGTTTTGTGAGACAGCAAGAGCTCTAACTCTGATGGGTGCTGAGATTATTTTCTATCCTACTGCTATTGGGAGTGAACCAGAAATTCATGTTGACTCAAAAGACCACTGGCAAAGAGTTCAGATGGGTCACGCCGCTACAAACACAGTTCCAGTAGTAGTTGCAAACCGTATAGGCGAAGAAGTAGGGGAGAGTTGTACTCTAACATTTTACGGTTCATCTTTCATCACAGACTACACGGGCAAAAAAATTGCTGAGGCCTCAAGAGATAAAGAAGAGATTATTTATGCAGAGTTTGATTTAGAGGAGATAGCAAAACAAAGAGAGTATTGGGGACTTCTGCGAGATAGACAACCAACATCTTATGGGGTTTTAGTAGAAATATAAATAAGATAATGTGATTTTTAAACAAATAAATTATTGTAAGATGTTTAAATCTAATAAAATATAAGGATCTTTTATGAATATTTTATCATTAGACTTAGGCGTTACCTCTTGCGGATATTCTGTAATGCAAGAGCTTGAAAAAAATAGCTACTCTCTTTTAGATTATGGCGTAGTAATGCGTGACAATCCTCATGATAGTGGTACCCAACAAGAAAGACGAGAGAAAAAACAATCTCGAAATCTTCTTGATAAGAAAAAAAAGAGGATTAAAGAGATAAAGCAGCTCTTTGCCTCTTATCACCTTAAGTATCAAGAAAAAAAGAGATATGATATTTGGAAATTAAGAGCGGTAGATGCATTTAAGAGAAAACTTGACAATGATGAGCTCTATGCAATTTTTAGATTTATGGCAAAGCATAGAGGGTATAAATCACTAAAAATAGAAGATTTGATAGCCGAACTTGAAGCAAAAGAGAAGATGGGTGATTGCGGGAGTGATGAAATCCAGATGCCAAAAGATTTGGAGAAGTTTTCTGAAACACTGGCATACTTAGATGCTCTAAAGTGCAAATACAAAGAGAAAACATCTGCACAAATTATTTGGGAGCTAGAATCTCAAAAAGAGAATCCTACTTTTAGAAATCATGGTAACTACCGCTATATGATACGTAGAGAAGACATAAAAAAAGAGATAGAAAAAATCTTAGGAGCTCAGCAAAAGTTTGATTTTTTTAAAAGTGATGAGTTGGCCGCTAAATTTACCAATGAAGTGATAAACATCATCATCCCGCAAGAAGCTGTTACGCTAAATCCAGAAAATATCAATAAATGTCTAATCTATAAAGATGAGATATGTGCACCTCTTTTTTCATACTCATTTGATATATTTGAACTATATAAGTTACTTGGAGATCTGAAGATTGACGGTGCTGATGCAACTTTAGAGCAAAAAGAGCAGTTGCGTGAAGCACTTTTAGAAGATATAAATAGTTTGAAGTGCAAAAGCTCTTATAGTGTAAAAGATTTTAAAAAGATACTAGGAATTGATAATGAATATGTAAAAATCAATAATTTTCAAGAGTATAAAATGCTTAAAGGAAAAAAAGAGGCAAATACTCTTGTTAAATTTAATTTTCTTCCTTCTTTTAAAAAATTGAATCGTAAAATTTTAAGTGCCATCTTAGCACAAGAGTCATCTGCAAAAATCTTTGATGAAATCGCAACAGAGATACATCTAAATATAAATCCTGAAAAACTTTTAATAAACATTGAAATACTTTTTAAAAAATACAATTTTGAGTTTACCAAAGATGAGATTTGTGATTTTACTCTTAAACTTCATAAACATAAATCAAAAGGAACTTCAAATTATTCACTAAAAGCATTAAAAGATTTAACTGCTTTAATGCAAGAGGGTAAAAATGAGAGTGATGCAAAAGGGATTTTAAAAGTCAGTAAAAGCGAAAACTATTCCGATTTTTTAAAAGGCATTAGATATCTAAAATCTCAAAATAAAGATGGAAAACTACAGTACGAGATAGATGAGAATCGTATATCTAACCATGCTGTAAAATCTCTAGTCTCATGGGCACTTCGAGTTATAACTGATTTGCATGTCAAACATGGACCTTTTGATATCATAAAACTAGAATCTACTAGAGAACTCTCACAGCCTGATGATGTAAAAAATGACATTAGAAGAGCAAACCAAAAAAATGAAAAAGAGTGGCAAGAGCTCATTGAAAAATACAAAAAACATTTTGAAGCAAAGGGATTAAATCTTCAAAATAATAAAGAGTATCTTCTAAAACTTAAGCTTTGGGAGCAACAAAAAGGACTAGGAATCTACTCACATAAACCGCTTAGTATTGATGAAGTCTTGAGTGATAAAACAGAGATAGAACACATTGTTCCTCGTGCTTGTGGCGGAAGCAATGCAGAGTACAACAAGGCTCTTGATTTAAAAAATGAAAATGCTAAAAAAGGTAATAAGCTACCTCTTGATTATTTAAGTGGAGAAAAGAGAAAAATTTATATTGACTTTGTAGAAGAGTTAAAAAAAACCTATAAGATAAATATGAAGAAAAAAATAAATCTCTTAGCCGAGAGCTTAGATAAAACCTTTAAAGAGGTAAAAGATGATGTATCGCTCCATGCAACAAGCTATACTGAAAAACTTTTGGGTGAGATTTTAAAACGCTACTACCCTTTTACAGACAGACTCAAAGAGAATCAAAGAGTGATGTCTATCTCTGGGCGTGCTACAAGTTACCTAAGACGCATACTAAGTGTCGATAACAAGTCTCGTGATACAAACTTTCATCATGCCGAGGATGCTATTCTCCTAGGTTTAATGAGTAAATCTTACTTACAAAATATCTCTACAAATTTTGAGAAAAATTATGAGCTTACCGAACAAAATGCAAAAGAGAACTTTAAAAAGATTGTTCCACTCATAGAAGGAACATCCCCTAATCATATAATTGCCCATATAAGAGAGAGTTACATGCAAGATATACAAGAGAGTCCTTTTTATAAAGCACTTGATGGAACTCTTAAAACTCCAGCCTTTTGGGTCTCTAAAAAACCGATAGGAACAAAGGCACATAATGAGACGATTCAATCTAAGAAAAATTTGGCTTACTATGTGCCGATTGGTTCTCTGCTAGATAAAGTCAAACCGAGTCACAAAATGAGTTCCGATGAATTTTATAAAAAATTTAATAAAGAGATTTATAAAAAAATCCAAGTTGCTCAAGATAATCCAAAAGATTTTACAGCAAAAGTATTTGCAAAAAAAAGAGATGCCATCGTAAATATCTTGAACCAATCGGCTTTTGCAATCACAAAAGATGATAAAGCCGAGCTTGATATAAAAGTACGAGATACTATGAATGAGCCTCTATACGATGTAAACGGTAATGAGATACGAAGAGTAAAAAGAGTAGGAGAGGATGCTTCTATAGAAGTAAGAGGAGGCTTGGCTTATACAGCTCCTTCACTTGTCTGTCTTAGATGTAGTTTTATAGATGCTAAAAAACTAAAACTTCAAAGGATTGACATAAGAAGTTATGTAAAAAACAAAGTATCCAAGCACAACCAGATAGATATATCAAAACCACTTAAAAAACAACTTTGGCAAGAAGTAGTTAAAACAAAAGTGAAAAATCAAGCATCAGTTTTAAACTATTTTAACAGAAAAAAATCTTCTAAGATTCTCTACGAGTATGCAAAGGGTGTCAAGTCAAATGATGAGGAAAATGTAGAAGCAAAAGCAGCAAGAATCTACTGGAGCGAATTATTTGAAAACTTTGTAAGAGTACAAAAAGGAGCAGAAGATGTGCAAAATGCTTCGCTTAACTACTGCTATGCAATTGTAAGAAGTGCTGTTGTCCGTTCACTCACAAATGCGGGGCTTATGCCATCTTTTGGAATCCACCATCAAAACTATTTCAACGCTTTTAATCTTGCAGATGATATGATAGAACCATATAGAGCTTTTGTGGATCTGCATGTAAAACTAACTCTTTTAAAATATGATGATGAGGCCTTAACTAGCCAAATAAAACAAGAATATGTCAATATTTTAAATTTAGAATTCGTAGCTATAAACGGAGGTCTAAGCAATATAAGAACTGCAATAGATATGACAGTCCAATCGTTACAAAAATGTGTGCTTCAAAAAAAGATACTCTACTTAATGCTCCCAAGCATTGACTTTGAAAAGTATGAAGATGAGTGCTTATAGATTTATGTGGCTAATGGTAATGTTTGATATGCCGACCGATACAAAAAAAGCAAGAAAGAAGTACCGTTATTTACGTGGTGAGCTTCTAAAAGAAGGGTATATGATGATGCAGTTTTCTATCTACATTCGCTCATTTCACTCTTACGAATCAACTTTAAATGGAAAAAAAAGGCTCAAAGATTTTATAGCTTCAAACATAGCAAAAGGAAGCATAAGGATGATTATGTTTACAGATAAGCAGTTTGGAAATATGGATATAATCGTAGGTACAAAAGAAGAAAATGAAAAGAATGCACCAAAACAGCTATTGCTATTTTGATGATTCCAAAATCTCCAACGACAATAAAGTCGAAGGATTATTTTAAGTCCCGCTACACAAACCCCTTTGTGCTAAAACATAAATATTGTACTCAAAAAGAAGATGAAAAGTCAAATTTTACCACTCATAATCTTCTCATACGCCCCACTATACAAGGCTGTATGAGACCCTATTTTAGCACAAAGGGGTTTGCAGGGGTCTTAAAATGTCTTAAGAGCTTCATGTTTACTTCTTCAAGCTTATCTTCTAAGAGAGTTGTTGGGAGATTGTCTAGTTGTATTCTAGTTATGTCTAAGGTGCAAAGTTCATTGATGCAAACCTTACTCTGTTTTTTTAGTTTGTCTCTTTTGAGTATAAAAACTCTTAAGTCTTCACCAAAAATGTTTGTAGAGATGGGTATAACTGTTACACCTTTAAAGTCAACTTTTTAAATTATTAAAGCCTAAGCGACTCATTTCTTCTTCATTTTCTATAGCTATCTTCTTTAAGTGTATAATTACATGATTTCTAAAAAGTTTAAGGATAAGAATGAAAAATAGTGTTCCTCTTTATATAATATTTCATCTTTTAGCTTTCATATCACTAAGTGCTAATGATAAGGAGCTCCTTTCTCAAGAGAAGCAAAATCTTTTGCTTCAAGAACAAAATAGATATGAATCAGAGTATGAAAAACTAAGATACAACTGGATAGCACCTCTTAATTTAGGAGCTTCTTATGGATATGATAAAGTATATACAGGAGATTATGGCACAACCTCAAATATCTCAGTCTCCATCTCTCAAGATATCTTTCGCTCTGGAGGTATAACATACCAGATAGAGTATGCAGATGCCAAAAAAAGAGTAGATGAGATTGCACTTGCAAAAGAGATAGCAGCTATAAATGAAGAGCTTTTTAGTGCACTTTTAAACTACAAAAAAACGCTCTACCAAAAAAAGCAGAGTGAGTTGATACTTAAAAACAAAGAGATAGAAATTTTTATAAAAAGACAACTCTATGATGTAGGTAAGGCTGATATTACAGAGTTAAACAATGCACTGATGGCACAAAGCGATGAATTGAAAAATTTAGTTACACACAAGTATATGCTCGCACAGCTAAGAGAAGAAGTCTCAAAGTTAAGTGACGTTGATCCAGCTGTATTTTTACTTCCCAAATTTACTCTTATAGAGAAAGAGACCTATCTTCAAAACAATTTGAATCTAAACTTCCTTCGCTTGCAAACAAAAAGTTATGAGTCTCTTTATAGTGTGACAAAGAGTAGCTATATGCCCAGCGTTACACTAAGTGCCAATGTTGGATATCAAGAGTATGATTCAAAAAAGTATGAAAACAAGTATGATGGAAATTACTATGGTGCAAGAGTCATGCTTAATGTGCCCTTTACATACAATGCGACGGCAACAACGCAAGAAGCAAAAGCTAGTTACTTAAAACAAGCTGCCCAAGTTGCAGATATGTATAGAAATACCAAAGCTTCTTATACCCAATCGATAGAACTTATAGAGAGTTATCGTAGCTATAATGAGATAACTTTAAAAAATCTCTCTTTGTATGATGAGCTTATTGAAGCTATAGAAGCAGGAGTAAACACAGGAGAAAAAACGGGGTATGATTTACAAACTATAAAAAATACAAAAGCGATCGAGGAACTAAATATAAAACTAAGTGAGATAAACATACAAATTGAGCTGGCAAAGCTCCATTTTGCACTTAAGAGGAATGATGATGGACAATAACAAAACGATAGAAGAGACTCTAAATATAGGTAAAAACAAAAAGAGCAGCTATAAAAAATATATATGGATTTCTCTTTTTGTGCTTCTTATCGCTGGAGCTATTTTTTGGTATCTTACATATGGGGCAAAAGATAAAGAGTTAAACTATCATACAACTACTTTAGAGAGAAAAACCATTACTACAACGGTCTTAGCAACTGGAAATATGGAGCCGACAAATACAGTTGATGTAGGTATAGAAGTCTCAGGGACCATAAGCGAGGTCTTAGTAGATTATAACGAGAGAGTCAAAAAAGGGCAGCTGATGGCACGACTTGACACGGTAAAACTATCCTCAAAAGTAACAAGTTACCAAGCAGGACTTGCAAAACTTGAAGCAAATATCGCAGAAGCCACTGCCTCGTTAAACAAGGCAAAAAAGGAGTGGATTCGAGTAAAAAAAATGGTTGAGGCAACTAATGGAAACTATCCATCAAAGCAGGAAGTTGACTCTGCTTTTACTACTTATGAACTAGCAAAGGCTTCTTTGCAAGCTGCAAAAGCTGGGCGTGATCAGGCTAGTGCTGAGCTAAAGGCTGCACAAGATGATCTTAAAAAAGCAGCTGTTGTCTCTCCTATAAACGGGGTGGTATTAGATAGAAAAGTTGAACCAGGGCAGAGTGTAGTCTCGGCTATGACGATACCTGTACTCTTTACTATGGCAGAAGATTTGACTAAAATGAAAGTAGTTGTAAGTGTTGATGAAGCAGATATTGCAGATGTAAAAGAGCAGCAGAGAGTAAACTTTAGCGTTGATGCTTATCCAGAGATGGTTTTTGAGGGAACGCTAACACAATTGCGTCTTAATTCCCAAATAGTAAACGGTGTAGTAACTTATGATGCTGTTGTAAATGTGGACAATTCTGAGCTTTTTTTAAGACCGGGAATGACGGTTACAGCCCAGATTGTCACAGATGTTTTAGAAGATGTTTTAGTTTTACCAAATGCAGCACTCCGATTTACTCCACCTATAAAAGAGAAAAATAGTTCTAGGCATGTTAAAGCGGATGCTTTAAAACACCATGTTTGGACTTTAAGAGAGAATAAACCTGTTAGAGTTGAGGTTGAGGTAGGTAAGAGTGATGGTAGTTTAACTGTTATAAAAAAATCAAAGCTTAGTGAAAAGGATCTTGTTCTAATCGGAATAAAAGAGTCATGAAAGAATTTATCATAGAGTTACGAGGGGCTACAAAAACATATGGCGAAAATGAAGCAAAAACATATGCGATGCGCGGTGTAGATTTAAAAGTCAAGCGTGGAGAATTTTTAGCCATCATGGGACCTAGTGGATCTGGCAAATCAACTGCTATGAATATGATAGGATGTCTTGATACTCTAAGTGGCGGAGAGTACATTTTTGAGGGGATCAATGTTGAGGCACTCTCCCGAGATCAGCGTGCACTACTGAGGAGAAACTATATTGGCTTTATATTTCAAGGTTTTAACCTGCTTGGGAAAACAACTGCCATAGAAAATGTAGAACTTCCACTTCTTTATCGTGGTTACAATGCACAAGAGAGACATGAGATGGCAATGGACGCCCTAAAGAGTGTTGGACTTGAGCAAGTCGCACATCACACTCCCGGGGAACTCTCAGGTGGGCAACAACAGCGTGTTGCCATCGCTCGTGCTATTGCTACAAAGCCGCTTATTTTACTAGCAGACGAGCCAACCGGAAACCTTGACAGTGCAAAAAGTATAGAGATTATGGAGCTTTTACAATCTTTTAATCGTAAAAAGAAAATTACTATACTGATGGTAACGCATGAGGTAGAGATGGCAGAATATGCCTCAAGAAGGGTTCATTTTAGAGATGGCGCTATAGAGTACATCGAAGATTCGGAAGCAGATTTATGATTTGGAATGCTTTTTTACTTGCTCTTCGTGAAATTCGCAGAAGTGTTATGCGTTCGGTGTTAACAACGCTTGGAATTGTTATTGGGATAGCTTCTGTTATTGCGATGATAATGCTAGGAGATGCTACAACAGCCTATGTCACACAGAGCATCTCTAAACTTGGTACAAACATGCTTATGGTTATACCAGGGCAGCAAAGACAGGGTCCTCCAAGCACTGACTCTACGGCTCGAAGGTTTACCCATAGCGATATTGATGCACTTAAAGGGGGGATTATCAATATCCGCGGCGTCGCTCCTGTTAGCTCAAGCCAAATGCAAGCAGTATATGCTAATAAAAACTATGCAACCACTGTTGAGGGAAGTGATAATGATTACTTTATAGTTAAAGATTGGGTTTTTGCCTCAGGGAGAGATTTTTTACCATCAGAACTTCAAGGTGGAAAAACTGTTTGTGTTATCGGTGAGACAGTTAGAAAAGAACTCTTTGGCACACTTGATCCTGTAGGAGAGCTTATAAGACTTGAGAACTTCTCATGTGAGATTGTTGGACTGCTTGAATCAAAAGGTGCGGCAATGTTTGGAATGGATCAAGATGCCATTATTGTAACACCTATAAAAATGTTTCAAAGACGTATAAGTGGAAATCAGGAGATAGGAAGAATTATGATTTCAGCAAACAGCGCTTCATCAATAGAGGGTGTAAAAGCATCTCTTATCTCACTTTTACAGGAGCGACGTAAGATTCAGGTTGGGCAAGAGAATGATTTTAATGTCCACGATATGCGAGAGATGGTTCAAACTCTCTCTTCTACGACACAGATACTCACTATTTTACTTGGAGCAGTAGCAGCCATCAGTCTTTTAGTTGGTGGTATCGGCATCATGAACATTATGCTAGTCTCTGTTACAGAGAGAACACGTGAGATAGGTATACGTCTCGCTGTTGGAGCGTTAGAGAGGGAGGTGCTATTGCAGTTTTTAATAGAGTCAATAGTTCTTGCTTCTATTGGAGGGATTTTGGGCATTATTGTCGGGGTAGGTGCAGGAATTGGGGTTGCACTCTTTTTTGAATTGCCACTTATTTTTAATATACCTATAATTTTAGTAGCCTTTTTCTTCTCAACAATTGTAGGAGTTGTTTTTGGATATTTTCCAGCGAGAAAAGCGGCAAGACTCAACCCTATAGATGCTCTAAGGCATGAGTAGAATCTTATAAAGAGTCCTTTTTGGACCCTCTATATCCGTCTTCCTTGAATAACACGAAGTAGAATAACTACGAGTGCAATGACTAAGAGAATATGAATAAATCCTCCCAAAGTGTATGAGCTGACAAATCCTAAAAGCCAAAGAATGATCAGGATTATTGCAATAGTCTCAAGCATTTTTTTCTCCTGTTGTTAATAAATTTTTTTGGAGTATAGCCCATTAAAAACTAATTCTTTACTTTTTGCGTAAAAGATAGATGCCAACGACAAAACTCACAGCACCAATAATATAATAAGTCATTACCCTATCTGTATTTGCACCAGTAACAACTTGTGTCACTTGTGATCCGATAGAACCAGATAACTGATACCCCCACACTGCAAAACCAACCCCTACAACCGCTAAAATGAGACCGATAACTCTTACGGAGATTCCTAAACCTTTTCCCATGATAAACTCCTAAATTTTAAAGAGCTGAAATGTTTTATCATTGCAGATAACACTATTGTACAATAATATTTTATTTTTAGGCAGTTAAATCAAATTATTTAATTTTCTTATTTGCATTGTTGTGAAAAATAATAGGGAACAAAATTGATAAAATGGTAAGATACATATGGCTTAAAATATATATAAATAAAAACTAAGGAGCTAAAATGTTTGATAAGAAAAAAGTAAAAGAATTGGTGCTTAGTTCATTGGTGGCTGATGCTTACTCTTTAGGATCGCATTGGGTCTATGATGAAAAAGAGCTTGAAAATCTTGATATAGATTGGGATGAGTTAAACGATGCAAAAGCTCCTTGGCACAAAGGTAAAATGGCTGGAGATTTTACCCACTATGGGGATCAAACTTTATGGTTATATGAGTTTTTAAAAGATAAAGATAAGTTTGATGCAGATGCATATGTAGAGTTTTGGGCAGATAAAATGAGTAGTTATGATGGATATATCGATGGCTCTTCAAAAGATACTCTGATAAATATCAAAAACAATATCTCTGCTAGTGGTGCGTCTTCAACTGATTTATCCATTGTTGGAAGGATTGCTCCACTTTTGTTAGTCTCAAATTCAAAGAAAGAGTTTTTGCAAAATGTAGAGAGTTTTGTAAAATGTACTCATAATTCAGATAAGGCTATAACAACAGCTAAGTTTTTTGCCACTTTACTGCTTGAAGTGTTAGATGGCAAAGATATAAAAGAGTCTATCATGGCTCTTAAAGATAAATTTGATGCAAAAACAGAAGCGTATGTGGATAGAGGTGTTGCTTCAAAGAGTGATGATACACTGCAAGCCATCAGAGATTTTGGACCAAGTTGTGATATAGATGGTGGATTTGTCGGAGTTGTGCATCTGTTATACAGACACGAGAATCTTAAAGAGATGCTAATTGCTAACGCAAAAGCAGGTGGAGACTCAAGTGCTAGAGCTATGCTTGCAACTATCATTTTTATGGCACAAAAAGGTAAGAACATTTCCGATATTCCGGCCTCTTGGTTAAAGATTAAAGCTTATGTTAAATCTCTTTTTGCCCCAGTTCTAATGTGAGTTGAGTATAGAGTAAGCCCAGTAAAAGCTAAACCGCCTACTAAGTTTCCAAATACGGTTGGGATTTCATTCCAGATGAGGTAGTCCATGATTGTAAAATCTCCACCTAAAATCATAGAAAATGGAAATAAAAACATATTTACTATAGAGTGTTCAAAGCCCATAAAAAAGAAGAGCATGATGGGCATCCACATAGCGATAGCTTTTCCGCTAACAGTTGTGGATATCATGGCTCCAACTACTCCCATCGAGACCATCCAGTTACAAAGCATGCCACGCATAAAGATAGTAAACCAGCCAGAGATGCCATGCTCTTTGTAGCCTAAAGTTCTTGCTTCGCCAATAGTTGATATCTTCTCACCAACTAAGCCTGGCTCTATTTGGTAGCCATATGTAAGAACAAAAGAGAGCATAAAAGCAACTACAAGTGCACCCGCAAAGTTACCTAAAAAAACGAGCCCCCAGTTTCTTAAGACTTGCTTTATAGTAACTCCTTCTCGTTTGTCTAAAAGAGCAAGGGGAACTAGAACGAAAACTCCAGTTAAAAGATCAAAACCCATAAGATAGAGCATGATAAAGCCAACAGGAAAGAGCATAGCTCCAACAAGAGCTGAGCCTGTTGTAATGGTGACTGCAATAGCAAATGCGGCAGCGAGACCAAGTATGGCTCCTGCCATAAAGGCTCTGATGATGGTGTCTTTAGTTGACATATAGACTTTGGATTCTCCAGAGTCGACCATTTTCGTTACAAACTCATGAGGTTGCAGATAAGACATAAAAATCCCTAGATAAAAATTTTGTTATTATATGTAAAAACTGCTGATTTAAAGAAGAGTGCCCAACATAAACTTGATATTTAAGAGTTTAATAGCTATCATTATAATACTTTATTATAAATAGAATGCTTTGAAGAGTTACTAAATTGGATCCTGAATCAAAGTAGGAGAATCGTTTTTTGCTATGCAAAAATATTTCTTTAGAGTTCAGGATAATGCGTGTCTCATTTTAGGATGGTTTTTGTGCCGCCATTGTGTGCTTGACACGAAATCTAGCTTATACATTAATCAGAGGGTTCAATAAATTAAAAATATGAGTTTAAATAAAGAGAAAACATGAAAAAAGTATTTATTGCCATAGTATTAATTTTACCTCTGCATCTTTTAGCAATAGAGCAAAAAGAGATCTATACTCAAGCTACAGCTGCTTACAAAGCCAAAGATTTTAAAACTTCATATACTCTTTTTTCAAAGTTATACATAACAAATCTCTCTGATGCTAACTTGAACTTTATGTTTGGTATCTCTGCGTATGAGATTGGAAACTACAATATGGCACTTGCAGCTTTTGAAAGAGTAGAGATGCTAGAGCCTGCCAATCTTAGAAATAAGCTTGAAAAGGCAAGAACCTTTTATATGCTAAAGATGTATGAAAATGCGGAGCTTACATTTAAAGAAGTTCTAAAAAATCCTCTTATCCCCCAAAATGTTCGCAAAAATGTAGAGCTATATCTCTCTAGAGTGATAAAAGAGCAAAAAAAATCATTTACCTATGTCTCGCTCAATTTAAACACTTTATACGACTCAAATGTAAATTCTGCGCCTATAGATGATACTTACAATATAGGTATAACAGAGTATGCAACGGCTAAAGAGAAGTCTGATGGAGCAGTTGAAACTTTTGCTAGTATCGTTAACATCTACGATATAGGGGAAGCGAATGGTTTTGCACTCAAAAACAGTGCATCCATCTATCTTAAGAGACATTTTGAAGAGGATGAGTACGATATAAACTACTTCTCTTACATGCCAAGTCTTCTTTACAAATACACAAAGTACACACTTGAAATGGTAGGTGGAGTAGATGCAATGACTCTTGGAGATAGGAGTTATCTGCAAACGCTCTCCCTGATGCCAAGGTTTGAGTATGAACACACAAAAACTCTAAGAAGCATGACGCACTTTAGATATCAAGTAAAAGATTTTAAACAAAACGACCAAAAAGATCTAAATGCAAACCACTATGAGTTATCTTATGGATTACAAAATATTTTGTCGCCACGCTCTTATGTTCAGGTAAATATTACCGGAGTACTAGAGAGAAAAAAGCGTGGATCAAGAGTGGATGTAGACTATGATGAGTATAAATTTGATGTAGCTTATGCCAATCAGCTTACTTCTATTTACGGTGCAGAATTATATGCTCAGATAAGAAAACGAGAGTATAATGACTATAGCACACTCTTTAACTCAAGAAGAGATGACCTTGCCAAAAGTATAAGTGTGGGGCTAAGTGTTAAAATGCTTGAGAATTTACTCTTAAGACTCAATGCTCGATATGATAGAGTTGATTCCGACCAAGATGTATTTAGCTATGAAAAACAGACACTCTTAGTTGGTGTTATAAAGACTTTTTAGGATAAACATCATGAAACTATTAAAAAATGTATTGATTGCTTTGATGATCGTTAGTTCACTTATGTTTGCAAAAAGTGTAGGAACTATTACAGCACTTAAAGGAAGTGCATTAATCGACCGTGCTGGAGCAGAGATAAAAGCAAAACTTGGAGCGAAACTTAAAGAGAAGGATATTTTAAAGACCATCAAAGAGAGTCAAGTTCAGATTATTTTTGATGATGAAACTATTGTTACTGTTGGTAACAATAGTAGTTTCTCTATTAACGAGTATCTTTATGAAGAGAGCAAAACTCCTTCTGCACAGTTTGGACTCTTTAGTGGTGCCATGCGAACTATCACAGGAAAGATAGGAAAAATGTCTCCTGAGAACTTTAAAGTTAAAACAAAAACTGCAACGATAGGTATCCGTGGAACAAACTTTACAGTTATAGCAAATCAAGATGGGAGTAGTAATATCTACTGTACCCTTGGAGCTATTAGTGTAAGTTTACCAGAAAAAGAGTCTACGATTACACAAGGTTTTTATGTCACAGTCTCACAGGGTGGTGTCATGAGTAAACCTATGAAGTTTACTCCTGCAGAGATTGATGATGCACTAGAGCAAAATTTTAGTAGCTCAAATGAAACGGAAGAAAAAACTTCAAACTCTCCTCAAGAGACACAAGAGACAGCCTTAAACTCTTCTCAAGGAGAATCCTTTGTTATAACAGAAGTTAGAACAACAGGTGTTGAAGATATTGACACAACTCTAACAGATATATCATCTCAAACAACTACAAGCGCACAAACGACTACTGTAGATGATATTGAAGAGAGTGTAGAAGAAGAGTTTCCTGAGCCTGAACCAACACCTGAACCTGAGCCAGATCCAGAACCAACACCTGAACCAGATCCTGAGCCTGAGCCAACACCTGAACCAGAACCAGAACCAGAACCAGAACCAGAACCGACGCCAACTCCAACACCAACGCCAACACCAACACCAACACCAGATCCGACACCAACAGATCCTGAGCCAGTAGCCGTGATTTTTGAAACAAGTGGACAAACAGTGGCATACAGAAATGACAATGAAGGTTATTCAAAATTTTCATACAACCTTCCTGCTGTATCATCTGAAGTAAGCTTAAAGGCACTTGACACTTCAGTCTTTGACACAACTGGTACATATATCAAGATAGGTGATTGGGGAGTTGATACTTGGACTTTTACTCCAGCTTCTTCACTTACAGGAACTGTCTCAAGCGGAGCATTTAGTGGTGAATTTGCAAGCATTTCAAGTTCAAATACCAACATCACAGATATTGCCATAACATCTAGCTCGTTTAGTATAACTGATGATGACATCTCAGAGAGTGACTTAATGTCATGGGGTGAATGGGATGTGGAGTTTACTTATACAGAATCAGGTGTAGCCTCTAGTGCCAAGTATCGGGGGTTGTGGGTTGGTGGAGAGAGTGTGACGCCTGAGAATATTATCCAAGGTTATAGCTCCTCAACGCCTATTGAATACAATGGTAAGTACAATGCTCTTTTGTTTTCAGATAGTGCTATAGCAACAAAAGATACAGGAGCCGCTACTTTAATGGTTGATTTTGGAAATGATAAGGCTACTTTAACACTTGGCGGAGGGGATTTAGCTCAATTTTCAGATATGCCTATATCTGGAAGTGGTTTTGCATCGCCTGCATCTCACTCAATGGCAAATGGTACTTTCTACGGTCCTGAGGGTAAAGAAGCAGCAGGAAGTTTTAGTATCATGACACCAGATTATAGTCCCGTAGCTGAGGGCGTGTACCAAGTCAGCACAACACAAACACCACAGTAAAGAGAAGGAGAATAAAATGGCACAAAATAGTAAAGATGTACTTTTTAAATCTAAAGTAAACAACTATATAAGCCAAAAGCTAAGTCAAAGTGAAACGCCTCCAGTTTTTAGTGTAACAGATGATGGATATGGAACTTATACTGTTGGCAAATCTAACGGCGATGTTACTCTGACATATGATGGTCAGAATGAAACCTATACCTTTACACCTAATATTGGCGATGCTGTAAGTGTATTAGCTTCGAATGTTTCAAGTATCGTAGTAGATTTTATCACACTCAATGCAGATGCTCAAATATTAGATAGTAAATATATCACAGGTAGTGGAATCGTTAATGTAAGTTCTTACTCAGGAAATCCAGATCTAAACTACACTGCTCCTGCAGTTGTGATGGCAGATATTTTAGGAACTACAGCAGGTGAACCATTCTACTTATATCCAGATGATTTGGGTAGTCCTAGCACTGGTCGTATTGTCAGTGTTATGGAGGGAGAGGTTATGCTAAAAGAGGACTTATATCCTCTTAAAGATCTCAATACCTCTATATCTGTAGATCAAGATGCTACATTTATTTTAAATGCCAAACAGGCTGAAGATGCTGATGTAAGTGGAGAGGGCAGTAGTGTAGTCTTAGGAACCATAGCAGAAGAATCAACATCGATAAGCGTAAACACAAAAGGCACTAACCATATTACAGGTGGCAAGGGTGCAGATGCTATTGAGCTAGGTAAAGGCACAGATATATTGTACTACAGCTTTGGAGATGAGTATTACGAATCTGATTCTACTACCACTAAGTACGACGCTGTAAAAAACTTTAGCGTTGATACAGATAAGATATCACCCTTGAGTAGAGCTGGCATCTCTATTAGTGTTGCATCTTCACTTGAACGCTTTGAGGATATAGATGGAAGTTCTATTACATCTGAGCAAGAACTTATAGATGGTGTATTAAAATCAACAAATTTCTCAGATCTTGGGGCAAATGAAGCAGGGATTACTGTTGTTGATAGTGGTGATTATGCTGGAGCTTATCTATATGCCAATGACAGTGTTGCCGAGCTTGATGAGAGCAAAGATCTTTTTATAAAGATGCTCGATACATCAGGTTTAGGTGCAGTTGGCACACTCAGCGTTGGTGATTACTTTTTAGAGGCAGAAGAGGTTTTTAAGGTAAAAGTAGAAGATGATATTATCACATTTACTGCAACAGCTGCGGGTGATATTTCACTTAGTATTGACAATAATATAGCTACATTTACAAAAGGTAGCGTTACAGCAACTACTACAGTTGAGTTGAGTGAAACAACCAAGATATATCTTTTGAGGGATCAGACTATAGTTGATAGTGTGGAGGATTTAAACGGTATTACTATCGAGGGTGAAGGAAGTGTTCATCTTAGTGGTTCAGATGGTGATCAAGTTCTTCATATCTCAACACAAGGACCTAACTTAATCCAAGCTGGTGCTGGCGCTGATAGAATCTATCTGCTAGAAGAGCTTGGGCCAGATACTATCATCATTGCGAGCGGAGACTCTACGAGTAGTGCAACTGACAAGATTGATAATTTTGACATAAGTATGTATGGAGATACGCTTATGTTACCATCAACTACGATTGCTGGTGATGCTGCGTCGTTGGGCAGTGGAGATCCACTTGAAGATGTAACTGTGGGTCAGGTTATTATAGGAGAGATGGCAATAAGTAATGGTATAGTAACATTCAAAGACGCATCAGGCACTGCTGGTGTAGTTATCGACTCTACAGATGCTCTTAGTGCAGCAACTACGTACCTCTCAAATCAGATAGCAGATGGAGAGACTGTTGCATTTGGATACGACATAGACTCAGTAGCGGGTACATATCTGTTTCAAGCAAATGCTAGTGAAGATATTGTGATAGAGCTTGTTGGCACTACTGTATTTGATTTAGGCGCAGATGTTAGTATTAGTGAACTTTTGTAATGGTTTATGAGAGCAAAAACTTTTTAAAATGTCCAAAAATTTAGCACACTTTATCTTAGCTGTGCTTATAGGTAGCATCGTTGTCACACTCTCCATGCGCTCGCTGGAGTTCTTTATGCCTTTTGAGAACAAGATTAAAGACCTTATGTTTAAAGTAAGGGGCGAAATAAAAGGCAATGAAAATATCATTATCGTTGATATTGATGAGAAAAGCCTTAAATCTCTAGGACAGTGGCCTTGGAGCAGAGATGTAGTTGCCACTCTTTTGCAAAATCTCTCTGAGTATAAAGCAGGCATTATTGGGCTTGATATTGTATTTGCTGAACCTGATAACAGCTCTCCTAAAAAAGTATTTCAAAAACTAGGGCTCCCTTATGATGGAGTAGTTGACTATGATGAAGTTTTGGCTCGCACTATAGCTCAAACCCCTACTATTGTTGGCTATGTTTTTGCTATGCAAAATGACTCAATAGTAGCAGATAAAAACCCAAAATCAAGCGGTATTATAGTAGAAAAAAACAGACCCCAAAAATCATACTTGCTAAAACCCTACCGCCCTATCTTAAATATTGACTCCATTCATGAAGCGGCATACTCTAGTGGTTATTTCAACACTGTGCCTGATAGTGATGGCAATGTAAGAAGCGTTCCATTGGTTATGGAATATGATGGTGTTATTTATCCATCACTTGCTTTAGAGATGGCACGAATCATCCAAAACAAGAGAAAGATTAAACTTTTTTATGATGATAATGGACTGAGTCATATTAGACTAGGAGAGTTGGATATTGAAACGGACTATAATGGTCGCTTAAATGTCAACTTCAAAGGTTCACAGGGGAGCTATCGTTATATTTCAGCGCTAGATATTTATGAAAAAAGAGTAAAAACTGAGGATATAAAAGGAAAAGTAGTCTTTTTAGGAACTTCTGCTGCAGGACTTTTGGATCTAAGAAGCACTCCCTTTGACCCTGTTTTTCCAGGAGTGGAAGTCCATGCAAATGCGTTAGAGAATATCTTAAGTGGTGATTTTTTATCAAAGCCTATTTGGGCATCTGGTGTAGATATTATAATTATTATCACAGGTACGCTTTTTACCTTTTTGATTCTTCTTTTGCCAAGTGCGATTGGTTCATTTCTTTTACTAGCAATTTTGAATGCTATCTTAGTTTGGAGTAACTACTTTTATATGTTTAGTAAGGGTATTATTTTTAACACAATTTTACCTCTTATTGCTATTAACTCTATTTTTATAATTGGACAAGCCATTAACTACTTTTTAGAAATCAAACAAAAAGAGAGGATTAAAGAGAAATTTGCAAGCAAAGTAAGTCCTGCTGTTATGAATGATATTCTTGCATCAGAGGATGATATTTTAGGAGCAAAAGAGAGAGAAGTTACCGTGTTTTTTTCTGATGTTCGTGGTTTTACAAATATCTCTGAAGCCATCAAAGACCCTAAAAAACTTATACGCTTTATGAATATATATATGGATCCAATGACTGAGATCGTCATTAAAACTGGAGGTACGATAGATAAGTTTATAGGTGATGCTATTATGGCATACTGGAATGCGCCTACAAATGTTACAGACCATGCAGAAAAGGCAGTTACAGCTTCACTAGAACAACTCCATAGCCTAAGAGAGCTAAACAAAACTCTAAGAGAAGACTCTGAATTTGCAAGCGTAGTAGAGATGTCGGATGCAAAAGGAATTCCCATTATTGATATAGGTATAGGTTTAAACAGTGGCAGTGTCATTGTCGGAGAGATGGGCTCAAGTGGAAGAAGTGACTATACGGTTATAGGTGATCCTGTAAATCTAGGAGCTCGCCTAGAATCACTTTGCAAATACTACAACTCTAAGCTTAACATCTCTAACTTTACAAAAGAACGTTTAAAAGGTGAGTATATCTACCGTTTTTTAGACCTTGTAACCGTTAAGGGAAAGAGTGAGCCTATAGAGATCTGGCAGATTCATGACTATGATAAAGAGCAAGAATTTTATCTCTTTGATGTCTCAAAAGAGCAACTTATGGAGGAGCTGAAACTCTATCATGAAGCTATAAAACTCTATAAAGCAGCAGAGTTTGAAAAAGCACTTGCTATATTTGCACAGATGCAAAAGTGGGAAAATAAAACAAACAACGCCATATATAAGGTTTATATAGAGCGTTGTGAACACTATATACAAGAGCCACCAAAAGAGTTTAACGGTGTATTTGTACACACTTCTAAAGGCTAAAGAGATCATAAACATATGAGATTCCGTGTCGTAGCACGGAATGACGATAGGTGGAGCATCATCCTGAATGAAAAGCCGTCATCTTGAACCAAACTATCCTCCTCAACCAAACCGTCATCCTGAACTTGATTCAGGATCTCATGAGATTCCGTGTTGTAGCACGGAATGACGATAGGTAGGGTATCATTCTAAACAAAAACAATCATCCTGTTGAGCACAAAAACCTTCATTCTGAACTCTAAAGAAACATTTTTGCATAGCAAAAAGCGATTCTCTTGTTTTGATTTAGGAACTCACAAAACTCCAGTAAAACCCAAAAATAAGTATAAGTAAATTTATATAAAGTTATAATCTTGCAAAATAAAATTAAGGAATATTTTTATGCCTAAAATATCTGCTAAAGATCAAGAAGCGCTTGATTATCACGAGTTTCCAAAGCCTGGAAAGTTATCAGTTGAATCTACAAAATCTATCCTCAATCAAAAAGATCTCTCACTAGCATATACTCCGGGTGTGGCTATTCCTTGCCTTGAGATTGAGAAAAATCCACAAGATGCTTATAGATACACTTCAAAAGGAAATCTTGTTGGGGTTATCACAAATGGAACTGCTGTTTTAGGACTTGGAAATATCGAAGCTTTGGCATCTAAACCTGTTATGGAAGGTAAATGTGTTTTATTTAAGAGCTTTTCTGGACTTGATTGTTTTGATATAGAAGTAGATACCCAGAGTGTAGATAGATTTTGCTCAGTTGTGATGGCTATATCTCCTACTTTTGGCGGTATAAATTTAGAAGATATAAAGGCCCCAGAGTGTTTTGAGATAGAGAGACGCCTTGTGGAAGAGTTAGATATCCCCGTTATGCATGATGACCAACATGGAACTGCAGTTATCTCATCAGCTGGCATTATCAATGCCTGTGAAGTAACTCGTAGGAAGATAGAGGATTTAAAGATAGTTGTAGTTGGTGCAGGTGCAGCTGCCATCTCTTGTGCGAGACTATATAGACTCCTTGGCGTAAGAGAGATTTATATGCTTGACTCTAAGGGTGTCATTCACAACGGAAGAAGTGATTTAAATGACTACAAAAGAGAGTTTTGTGCAAGCGGGTATATGACTCATGCAGAGATTTTTGCTTGCGCTGATGTTGTAGTAGGACTCTCAAGACCTGGAACATTTAGCATAGAAGATGTTATGTCAATGGCTCCAGAGCCTATAATTTTTACACTTGCAAACCCTACGCCTGAAATCTTTCCACAAGAGATACTTGAAGCTAGAGAAGATGCAATAGTCGCAACTGGAAGAAGTGATTTTGATAACCAAGTGAACAATGTTTTAGGTTTTCCTTTTATCTTTAGAGGGGCTATGGATGTAAGAGCAAAAAAGATAAACAATGAGATGAAACTAGCAGCTGCACATGCACTAGCAGAGTTAGCACGCAAAAAAGTTCCAAAAGAGATTTGTGAACTTTATGGTAAAGATATAAAGTTTGGTAGAGACTATATCATCCCTAAACCATTTGACAAAAGACTTATAGTTGAAATATCTAGTGCTGTAGCACAGGCGGCAATAGATAGCGGTTCATCGCAGATAAAAAACTTTGATATAGAAGCTTACAAAAAAGAGTTATCTGAAATATTAAAATAATTGGGTGCTATAAACAATTATCAAATTTGATCCTGAATCAAAATAAGAGAATCGCTTTTTACTATGCAAAAATATTTCTTTAGAGTTTAGAATGACTTGTGTTCCGTCATTCCGTGCTTGATACGGAATCTAGTTTATAAATTAATCGGAGGGTTTAATTAGATAACTATTTTGTCATTTATAAAAGTTTGCCAAAGTAGCTCCTTCACATAAAACCAGATTTTTTTAAAATAAAATATGATATAATGTTATCAGGCTGAATAATAAATCTAAACTTAATTTCAGCATTAGGGTTGTTTATGTTTTTTTCATTCTTTTCTTCAAAAAATCAAAAACTTGTTAAAAAATGGAAGTCTGAACATGAAGAAATGGTTATCTCTGCACATAAAATTATTGCTGCTTACTCTTTAGATGATAAAGATAGTGTACGAAAAGAGCTTATTACTTTACGAAAATTAGCCCTAGAGCATCTGATGCTAGAAGACATAGAGTTGTTTAAACTGCTTAGAGAAGATAAAGATTTAGAAGAAAATACAGAAGAAAAGATTAGAGAGTTTAGAGATACTTTTAGAGATACAAAGTCTTCATTATTGGATTTTTTAAGAGAGTATACACAAGAAGATGCACAACTAGATAAGAGATTTTTTGATATTTTTAGTAATATAGTCAGTGTTCTTTCTAAAAGGATAGATTTCGAAGAGAACAATCTATATATTTCTTTAGAGGAGAAGTAGTTGCTATTTATTGATTTCATCACTATCTAGTGGACGTTCAAGAGGCCTGCTAAAGTAGTATCCTTGAGCATACTCTACTCCTACTTGATGTAGTAGATCTGCTACCTCTTTGCTCTCAACAAACTCAGCTACATTTTTCATATTCATCCCATTTGAGAAGCTATGAATACTCTTTAACATATGAAGTTTTCTCTTATCGCTCTCTATCTCTCGGACTATAGAGCCATCTATCTTTATGAGATCAATATCAAGATCGGAGAAGTATGAAAAGTTAGAGTATCCTGTACCAAAATCATCCAAAAGTACTTTTGAACCGTACTTTTGGATACTACTAATAAAGTCTTGAACTGCTTCTATATTTTGCAGATTTTCTGATTCTAGTAGTTCGATATCAAGTCTATTGGCTACTTTAGGGTTTGCTTTTAAAATCTCACAAAGCATCTCTATAATTTTTACATCCAAGATATCAATCATTGAAAAGTTTATGGAAAATCTATACTTAGGGAACTCTTTTGCCATCTCAAGTGTTTTTTCTATCATGGATTTTGTAATATGTTGATAGTAAGAGCTCTTTTTAGAGATATCCAAAAATTTAAAAGGCTCTAAAATCGTGCCATCAGTCAATTTTAACCTAACAAGAGCTTCATACTTCTCTATTTTTTTTGTTTTTAGATTTATGATGGGTTGAAAGTATGGGATGATATTGTCATTTTTTATAGCTACTTTTATATGCTCAATTATGTTCATATTTTCTTCTACATTAGTTTTTAGATTTAGCTCATCGCGATACTCTAAAACTCTAGTTGTGTAGTCTTGTTTGAGCTCTTTTAGGGCTAAATCTGCATTTTCTAATATGGGTGCTATAGAGTTACTAGCGACACTAACTCTTAGATGCAAGGAGAGATCATGTACTAAAAAATTATAATCAGAGATCTTTTTTTCCAATTTCATAGCAACTTCAAAAGCATCCTCGCTTCTTATATCATCAAAGAGTATTCCAAATTCATCTCCCCCCAAACGATAGATAGAGGCATTTTTTGTGTCATTAAATTGAGCTTTTATAATGTTGGCTAGTTCTTGAAGGACAAGATTACCTACATCGTTCCCATAGATATCATTGATACATCTAAAGCAGTCAACATTTGCTAGGAGTAGATGGGGTTTTACAGTCTCTTGTAGCTTAATCTGAAAAGCAGCTCTACTTCTTAAACCAGTTAACTGGTCGTGAGTTAGAGAATACTCTAGTGAAGTAGTCGTTTTTTGAAGTTTTTTGTTCTCTCTTAGGTACTTTAAAAAAAGCACGATTATAAAAAACAAAGAGATAAGAAAGACACTAAAGAGGATAGATGCAAAGATATCTAGTGCCTTAAAGTCACCCATGGCAATGTGTGAGAACTTTTGTTTTATCTCTTCTAGGTTATTTCTTGTATTATCACCTAAAATGCTCTTGATTGCTTGTATATAGGGTGGATAATTTTTTATAAGAAAGTTTGAGTGCATATTGAAGCTAGCGATAAAGTCTTGTGTCTCTTTATCTTTTGAGTTTGAACTTAGTAAAAAATTGTCGTGATTGATGAAGTCTATATCTTGCATAAGTTTTGCATCGTTAAAGTTTTTTAGGATTTGCCACGAGTTTTTAAAGAGTTCGGTATCTTCTTCTTGTAAAAAGTTTGCCTCTTCTATAAAACGGCTCAAAAAAACAAGTGAGTTTTTTATACTAGCATTTAGCATTAGGTAGTTTTGAGTGTTTCTTATATGTTGTTTCAAACCTTTTTGAAGTTTTTTAAGCTCTGTTTTGACTTCTATGTATGTTTCATCTTTTAAGATTTGAGACTCTAGAAGAGTTTTATATTCACCCTCAAGCGAGTCTATATTTTTTGCCATCTCATCTTGGTTATGGTAATAGTATATGGAGCTTTGGAGTATCTGATGTTCTAGGTCGATGTGAGCACTCTTAAAGGCATTGAGGCTAAGAAGAAATTCTCTATGCTGTTTTGTAAAATCTTTTTGTATGATATAAAAATATATGATGGCAACAGAGGAGAGAACTCCTAAGCCTATAACTAAAAATATTAGCTTTTTTAGTCTCATTTTATATCCAGTATCTCAGGTAATTCGCCATCAAGCGTTTTTAAAAAAGCTATTATGTCTTCTATTTCATGTTCTTTTAAAATAATGCCCAGATTGTGTTTTGACATGACTTCAAGTGCTTCTTTTAGTGTTTTTGCACTTCCATCATGAAAGTAAGGAGCAGTTTTGTTTATGTTTCTTAGAGTTGGAACTTTAAAGACATTTTTATGGTCTGGATTTTCAGTTATTTTACTTCTATCAGGGTAGTCACTATCCTCGTGATACTCTATAAATGTACCCATTTTTTGAAAAGAATTTCCTCCAATGTTTATGCCATTATGGCAAGTTATACAGCCATTTTTTTTAAAAAGTACATAACCATCTTTTTCACTTTTACTTAGCTCTATCTCGCCTCTTAAAAACTTGTCAAACTTCGCATTTGGAGTAACTAGAGCTTTTTCAAACTCTACTATAGCATCCATGACTTGCTCGTAAGTAATAGATACACCACCATAAACTTCACTAAACATCTCTCTATATTCAGCCATCTCATTTATACGCACTTCTATAGTCTTTGCATCCATATCATGCTCTACAGGGTTTTTTATAGGACCGTGTATCTGCTCGCCTAAATCTCTTGCTCTACCATTCCAAAATTGTCTAAAATTATATCTGGAGTTTAAAACTGTTGGGGATTGAATGTTACCTTTTTTATCTTCAACGCCGATAGAGACAATGTTTGCATCTGCACCGCCTTCATAGATATTATGACAGCTAAAACAAGAAGTGGAGTTGTCTCTTGAAAGAGTTGTATCAAAAAATAGTTTTTTGCCTAAATTTGCCTTTGAATGATCTATTTTAATATTTAAAGGTATCGGAGAAATAGGCTCTGTAGCATAGAGATTGAGTATAACAAGGTATAATAAAAATATCTTTTTCATGACAAAATTGTATCATTATTTGCTTTAGAGAGAACTTTTCTTGTAAAAAAGTTTTAAGCCTTTTTTAGCCTTGTAGTCTAGCTTGTAAGAGATGTAAGTAAGGTACATTGTTATATCTTCTTTTGAAATCTGTGTTCTTTGTGATGCCTCATTTAGAAGATATTGTGGGATTTTAAATCTTTTTTTTGAGAAGTTTTTTTCTATGTTTTTGTAGAGTTTTTTATCTTTATGATAGCACAAAAGTGCAAAAACAAACGGGAGGTTGTGTCTCTTGTTCCACTCTTGCGCCAAATCTATGTGACTCTTGCCCTCTAAGTAGTACTTTAAGGCTTTATCGCCTATAAGAACTTTGCCTCGCATGTTTAAAACATTTGCTAAAACATTTGAAGTTGCAGACTCAGCATCGCTCTCATTTGCTACATTTGGAACAATTAAGACACTTAGTACCTCTTTTCTTGCGATGATACCAAGGTTTACATGTTTGTGTTTTTTTGCTTTGATACTAGAGATAAAAGCAGCGTCAACTCTTCGAGTTAAAAACTCTTTGTTGATTTTTGCAGGAACGCCCCTTTTATAGTGCATACTCATGCTTTGTTGAGAGCTTTTTGTGTAGCGTTTCATAAAGATATGAAAGGGAAGTAGATTCAAATATTCAATCTTTCCAAAAACCAAAATAGACTCCTTTGCTCTTTATTATCAAAGTTTTAGCGAAATTATACAGCACTTAACTTATACAAATGTGGGGTTTGCATATTTTGGGTATAATCCTTCTTAAACTAAAGTTTTGGAGTCCACAAAATGGTAAGAGTCGAATTTTTAGGCCCTATACAAAGGGAGGCTATGGAGTTAAATATAGCTAATTTAAATGAGTTAGCTGTTATTTTAAAAGATGATAAAGAGATGCAAGAGTGGTTAGAAAACTCAGCAGTTGCAGTCAATGATACTCTTGTAAATAGCAGAGATTTTGCACTTAAAAGCGGAGATAAGGTTTCACTTTTACCTCCAGTTTGTGGAGGTTGATAGATGCTAGAGCTTTATGATGGCTCGCTTAGCGTTGCATCTATTTTAAAAGGTTGGTATGAAGAAGAAGCTCATAGTAATTATGGTGCTTTTATATCTTTTGTGGGAACTGTAAGAAGCGAAGATGAGATAGATGGACTTAGTTTTGACATATATGAACCCATACTAAATAAGTGGTTTGATGAGTGGCAAAAAAAGGCAAAAGCAAAAGATGCCATCATAAAGATGGCACACTCAAGGGGGGATGTAATGCTTCATGAGTCCTCATATATTGCAGCAGTATTTTCTCCAAAGAGACGAGTAGCCTTAGAGTTTATAGATGAATTTGTAGAAGATTTTAAAGCCTCTGCTCCTATTTGGAAGTATGATCTAAGGGGTGGTGAGAGAATTTACGCCAAAGAGAGATCAACAGCCATAAAGGGAAGTGGACTACTTAGTGATGAGAGAAGTAAGGAAGATAAAAGATGAAGCTACTATCTTTTGAGACAAGTTTAAATATGCTAGATTTGCTAGATACTGGAAATATAAAAAAAGAAAAGGTAGTGCTTAGTGCTTCTTTGGGAAGAGTTTTGGCTGAGGATATAGTGGCACAAGCTAATGATCCTCAGTTCCCAACAGCATCTATGGATGGATACGCTATAAAATATGCAGACTTAGACAAAGATAGCATAAAGATTCTCGGAGATAACCCAGCAGGGAGTGATGAGAAAAGAGTTGTAGAAACTGGTGAGTGTATCAAAACCTTTACAGGCTCAATGATGCCAGAGGGAAGTGATACTCTGATTCAGATAGAAAATGTAAGTGTAAGTCAGAACAGCGATGAGATATTTATAGATGAGAGAGTTCCTTTTGGCTCATCAGTTCGCCCCATTGGTGAGAGTTATAAGGTGGGTGATGTACTTATAAAAAAGGGAACCAAGATAGGCTTTGCTGAGATTGGCGTAATGGCTGGACTAAATCGAGTTATGGTCAGAGTTGCTATAAAACCTAGAGTAGCAGTCATCTCTACTGGTAGCGAGATTTTAGATCTTGGAGAACAAAGCGATAATCCAGCTCAGATAAGAAGCTCAAACAACTATACACTTTGTGCCATGTTTACTCAAGCTGGAGCAGAGTCTTTGCAGCTGGGAACTGCACCTGATGATAAAGACTCCATCATGAAGATGTTTCAAAATGCCCTTGCGTCTGCTGATATCGTTATAAGTACTGGTGGTGTGAGCGTTGGAGATTATGACTTTGTAAAAGATATAGTTCCCCGCCTTGGTGCTGAGGTTGTTTTTAAAGGAGTGGCTATAAAACCGGGTCGTCATGTTATGGTGGCTCAAAAAAATGGTAAGTTTATCTTAGCCTTGCCAGGATTTGCCTACTCTTCAACTGTTACTGCAGTGCTTTATGGACTTCCTTTAGTTGCTAAGATGTTAGGACGCGATAAACCTTACAAAAAAGTAGAAGCAAAATTAAAAGAGAGCTTTAAAAAAAGAAGCCATCTTAGTGAGTTTAGTGCTTGTAATGTAAGTGTAGAAAATGGAGAATTTTTAGTTGACTTTGAGGGCAAAAAAGTTGGAAGCTCAGCTATTTTAACTAACCTTTTACACGGCAGTGCTTTGATGGTAACTAGCGAAGAAGATGGTGACTTAGAAGAGGGTACTTTTGTAAATGTGATCTTATTGGAGAATTTTTAAATGAAAGCTTATACTATTGATTCAAACACAAAAGAGATAAAATCTATAGACATTATTATGCAGGCAGATACTGTTTATAGTTTTTTTGACTCTATATTAACGGATGAACTTCTAACTCTAAACAAGCATACAATACACGCAGATGCCAATGCAATATCAAAATGCAAAAAAGCATTTTTTTTAGGTGAACAGCTTATTGTGGGAGATGCTCTTATAGTTGGTAAAGATGGCGTTTTTGATACAGATGCAACTATCTCAAAAAAAGAGCTACAATCTCTTTTAAACTATGATGTTACACCTTTTTACACAGAAGTGCTAGGGCTTTTAAAAGAAACCGACATAAATCTCTACAGAGTTTTCGAAGTAACAAAAGAACAAGAGGATATACAGTTAAATACTGAGTGGGTCTTATATGTATTTAACCTAGCAGATGAACAAACTAAAGAGTATTTTATACAAGAGTTAAAAAAAGCAGTTGATGCAAAAAAAGATATCACAACACATATGCAAAATATGGCAATACTTGCACTAAACGCGACGGCTACAAACTAGATAATAAGACTTTTTTAAAACAATCTTGCCTCAAGTGCTTTTAGTTTATAACTTCTTCTATGGATCTTGCAATACCCATACTTTTTAATCATCTCAACATGCAGAGCTGTACCGTAGCCTTTATGTTTTTCAAACTGATACTCTGGATATTTTTTAGCTTCACGCAAAATATCCCTATCATGAGTTACTTTCGCTAAAATAGATGCTGCACTAACCTCGACTACCTTACCATCAGCCTTTATCATAGTCTCAATTTGACTTACTCCAAAGTTAGAGTTTCCATCAAAGAGATACTCACAATCTGGCATATTTTTTACAATCTCTAGAAGTCCTCGTTTGATGCAAAGAGATAAACCATCAGCATCTATGCTCTTAGGTGAAATTTTTACTATATGAAAGTTTGAGTTTTTTACAATCTCTTCAAACAAAAACTCTCTTTTTTTCGCACTAAGTTTTTTAGAATCATTTAATCCCTCTACAGGCGAGTTTAAAACACATCCAGCTATAACTAAGTCTCCAGCAAGAGGTCCACGTCCTGCCTCATCGATCCCACATAACACTCTACAATCCTTTATATTACTCATAAATCTCCTAGTGCCCAAATATCAAATGGTAGCATCTCAACCTTTGAGAGAGGATGACTTAAGCTTCCCTCAGTGTTCATTGTGATGGTTGTTACTTTTTTTATCTTATAACTAAAGATAAAAGATTCAAGTAGTTGCATTTTTTTAAACAAACTTCTCTCATCTCCAAAGGGCTTGCATAAAATTATCTCATCTCTTGAGGGGATATAAAAATCAACACCATCATCGTAAAAACAAGTTATACCAGACTTTAAAAGCTCTAAATAGACCATATTTTCAAAGAGTCTTGAGAAGTTTTTATCTAATGAGAGAGCTGACTTTAAAGAGATATCGCAAAGATAGATCTTCTTAGTAGCCTTTGGATGTTCATTTTTAGCTAGAAGATGAATATATCTTTTTTCAACAAGTGAGTCAAAAGATATATATAGTTTGTCTTTAGATATTTTTCTGCTTTGTTTGAGTCTCTCATAGATAGAAAATGGTGAGAGTTTTTGAGCCATCATCTTTGCACACAAAACTAAGATGTCAAACTCAACATTATCTAGCGCGTATTGTAGGGTCTTTTGTATATAGATATTTCTCTCATCACTTAAAATTTTGTGCATAGATGCAAACCCACCTAGTTGAATAAAGTGGTTAAGTGCGGTTGAGTCATACTTATACTCAAAAGCCAAAAACTCCTCATAGTCAAGTGGATAGAGCCAAACACTCTCTAAATATGTAATATCATGATGTACTTGTGAACAGATAATAAGCTGAGGTACATTTGGTATCTTGATGGCACTTGTGTAGTTATCTAAGACTAGAGTATTTATCTTGTTGAGGTTACAAAACTTTGCAAGTGAGTTGTTTAGTTCATCTATGACTATTCTGATGTCGGAGCAGTCTATATATAGATAGCTTGTTTTTTTAAGACTTAAAAGAAAGTTTTTTACAAGTTTTGTCTTTCCACTTTGTGTGATACCATTTATCTGATAACTCTTGTTATCTAAGTGAACTTTTCTTGAGTGAAATTTGTCTGAGCTAATATCAATTTTGTATAATTCTTGAAGTAGTATATCCATAAAGAAATTTTATCATTTCCTTTCTTAAAGGAAGTAAATTTTACTAAATATTAGATTTTTATGCTAAAACTCTTGAATATCCAAACTCATTTGGGTACAATTCCGCTCCCTTAATATAGTCAGGCAGGACCTGACGAGTTCTTTAGAAGGAAAAACATGGAAAAAATTCGTTTAAAATTGAAAGCTTACGATCATCGTGTACTTGATAGATCAGTAGCATCAATAGTTGAGGCTGTAAAGCGTACAGGTGCTGCAATTCGTGGTCCAATCCCTTTACCTACAAAGATTCGCAAATATACGGTTCTTAAATCGGTTCACGTTAACAAAAAGGCTCGTGAGCAATTTGAGATTCGTATGCACGCTAGAGTTATTGACATAGTTTCAGCTACACCTGAGACAGTTGATTCTCTTATGAAGCTTGATCTTGCACCAGAGGTAGACGTAGAAGTACGCTCTATGGATAAGTAAGGAGTAGGTTATGGAATATATTGTTGAAAAAGTCGGCATGAGCCGAACAATCACAGTACCAAGTAAACCAGTTACTCTTTTAAGAGTTCTTGATTCTAAGGTATGTGAAGTTAATGCAAAAGACGGAAATGTAGCAACTGCTATTGTAGCTTACAACAGCGGTAAAAAAATGAATAAAGCAATAGAAGGTCAGCAAAAGAAATACAACCTTTCATCTGAGTTTAACCGTTTTGTTACTTTAGAAGTAGCAAATACTGAAGCTGGTGAGTTAGATTTAACACCTTTAGCGGAGGCTAAAGTTTTAAAATCTACTTTCACTACTAAAGGTCGCGGTTTCTCTGGAGCAATGAAGCGTTGGAATTTTTCTGGTGGTCCTGCATCTCACGGTCATAGATTTGGTCGTAGAACAGGTTCAATCGGTAATGCAGAGTGGCCAGGTCGCGTTATGAAGGGCAAAAAAATGCCTGGACAATACGGAAACACACAAAATAGTGTTAAAAATGAGATCATTTCTTATGACGCTGAGAACAATATCATTGCGGTAATTGGCTCAGTTCCAGGAGCAAATGGTTCTTTAGGTCGTGTAAAGGTAGCTAAATAATGAGCGCAATCGTTTTAAATGATAAAATGCAAAAAGCATCTGAGTTAGCACTTCCAGAGAGTTTCTCTGGTATTAACCCTCATAACTTATATCTGTATGTAAAGTCAGCTCAAGCTGCACAGCGTGCAAACAGCGCTACTACAAAAGGTAGAAGCGAAGTTAGAGGTGGTGGTAAAAAGCCATGGGCCCAAAAGGGTGGCGGACGCGCTCGTGCGGGTTCTCGTCGTTCTCCTATATTTGTGGGCGGTGGTAAGGCATTTGGTTCTAGTAACAATCGTAACTATGACCTTAAAGTTAATAAAAAGCAAAAGAAGCTTGCTCTTAACTTTGCTCTAGCTGAGCATGCAAATAATGGTAGTCTATTCATCGTTGATAGCATTGAAGTAGCATCTGGTAAAACTAAAGATGCAAATGAGATGTTTAAAGCACTTAACCAAAGAGATGCTCTTTTTGTAAAGTCTTTATTAGATGAAAAAACTTATTTGGCGTTTGAAAATCTTCACCAAACTTATGTTGTTGAAGCTAATGAATTAAATGCTTATTTAGCTGCTAATTATCGTTCAATAGTGATCGAAAAAGCGGTATGGGAAACTCTGATAGGTGGGGCTAAATAATGGCAGACATTACAGATATCAAATCTATACTATATACAGAAAAGACTCTAGCTATGCAAGAAGACAATGTGATCGTAGTATCAACATCTCCACGCATGACTAAAACAGGTCTTAAAGAAGTTTTTCGTGAGTATTTTGGAATCATTCCAACGAATATTAACTCACTGAATCAAAGCGGAAAAGTTAAGCGTTTCCGTGGTGTTGCTGGTAAACAAAATGACTTTAAAAAGTTCTATGTTAAGTTACCAGAGGGTGCACAAATAGAAAGTTTGGCGGTATAAGATGGCTATAAAAACTTACAGACCAATAACTCCATCTCGTCGTTTTTTCACTAATGTTGATAGCAGTGATATTACTGCTAAAGCAAGTGTTCGTTCACTACTTGTTAAGCTTCCTACTCATTCAGGTCGTAATAACAATGGTCGCATCACGTCTCGTCACAGACAAGCGGGTGCTAAAAAAATATATCGTATAATTGATTTTAAAAGAAACAAGTTTGGTATTAGCGCTACAGTTAGTGCTATAGAGTACGATCCATATCGTAACTGTCGTATTGCACTTGTTACTTATGCTGATGGTGAAAAGAGATATATTCTTCAACCAAAAGGCTTAAAGGTTGGTGATACTATAACTTCTGCCGAAGGTGGATTAGATGTTAAACCTGGTAATGCAATGAAGCTTAAAAATATTCCAATTGGTACATCTATACACAATATAGAGCTAAAAACTGGTAAAGGTGGACAAATGGTTCGCTCAGCTGGAACATCTGCTCAAATTATGGGTCGTGATGGCAAGTATGTATCACTTCGTATGCCTTCATCTGAAATGCGTTTAGTATTAGGTGAGTGTTTAGCTACTATTGGTTCAGTTGGTAACGAAGAGTTTGGTAATATCGTTATAGCAAAAGCTGGTCGTCAAAGACATTTAGGAATTCGTCCTCAAACTCGTGGTTCTGCTATGAACCCTATTGATCACCCGCATGGTGGTGGTGAAGGTAAAACGAACTCAGGTCGTCATCCAGTTACTCCATGGGGTAAACCAACGAAGGGTGCTAAAACTCGTCGTAAAAAAGCTAGTGATAATCTTATAATTGCTAGTCGTAAACCAAATGCAAGAAGGGAAGGTTAACAATGGCTCGTTCAGTTAAAAAAGGTCCATTTGTTGATGACCATTTAGTAAAAAAAGTCCAAGCAGCTAAGGCTGAGGGCAGTAAAAAACCTATTAAAACATGGTCAAGAAGATCTATGGTTCTTCCTGAAATGGTTGGTTTTACAATAAATGTTCACAACGGAAGACAATTTGTTCCTGTATATGTTACAGAGAATCACATTGGATATAAACTTGGTGAATTCGCACCAACTCGTACATTTAAGGGCCATAAAGGCTCTGTTCAGAAGAAGGGGTAATCATGGCTAGAGCATTATTAAAATTTATCCGTGTTTCACCAATCAAATCTCGTCTTATAGCAAGAGAAATTCAGGGGATGAATGCAGAGCTTGCACTTGCATCTTTAGAGTTTACTCCAAATAAGGCAGCTAAAATCATCGCTAAAGTTGTTGCATCTGCAGTTGCAAACAGCGGTAATGAAGCAGAGGATTGTACTATTACATCATGTCGTGTTGATAATGGTCCAGTCCTAAAAAGATTTAGACCGCGTGCGCGTGGTATGGCATCTGGAATCAGAAAGCCAACTGCACATATCTTAGTAGAAGTAGAGGGTAAATAATATGGGTCAAAAAGTTAATCCTATAGGTTTACGTCTTGGTATCAACCGCAACTGGGAGAGCAGATGGTTTCCTAACTTTAAGACTGCTCCAGCAGCTTTAGGTGAAGATCACAAGATTCGTACATTTTTGAAAAAAGAGCTTTACTATGCAGGTGTTGCTAACATCATTATAGAAAGAACTATAAAAAGACTTCGTGTAACTATCGTAGCCGCTCGTCCTGGTATCATTATTGGTAAAAAAGGTGCGGATATTGAGAAGCTTAAAACATCTCTTGAGAAACTTATTGGCAAATCAGTTTCAGTAAATATCAAAGAAGAGAAAAAAGCTCAAGTTTCAGCACAACTAGTTGCTGAGAATGTTGCTACTCAATTAGAGCGTCGTGTTGCATTTAGAAGAGCTATGAAAAAAGTTATGCAAAGTGCACAACGTTCAGGTGCTAAAGGTATTAAGATTTCTGTTAGTGGTCGTTTAGGTGGAGCTGAAATGGCTCGTACTGAGTGGTACCTAGAGGGACGTGTTCCTCTTCATACACTTCGTGCTAAAATCGACTATGGTTTTGCTGAAGCTCATACTCAATATGGTTGTATTGGTGTTAAAGTATGGATATTCAAAGGTGAAGTACTTACTAAAGGTATCCCAGCAGAAGCTAAAGAAGAAAAACAAGAGCGTCCAAGAAAACGCGCTCCAAGAAAAGAAAAGGCTGAATAATTATGTTGATGCCAAAGAGAACAAAATATCGTAAGGTAATGAAAGGTCGTAACCGTGGTTACGCTCGTTCGGGTTATACTCTAGCTTTCGGTGATATCGCTTTTAAGGCGGTTGAAGCAGGTCGTATTAACTCTCGTCAGATTGAAGCAGCTCGTATTTCAGCTACTCGTCATATTAAAAGAAATGGTAAGATTTGGATCCGCGTGTTTCCTGCTAAACCATTAACTTCTAAACCTCTTGAAACTCGTATGGGTAAAGGTAAAGGTTCAGTTGATCAATGGGTTATGAACATTAAACCAGGTCGTATTATATTTGAAATGGCTGGTGTTCCGCATGATATCGCGCGTGAAGCGTTAACTCTTGCAATGCACAAATTACCATTTAAGACTAAAATAATTACTGCGGAGTTAAGCAATGAAATATATTGATTTAGCAGATAAAAATGTAGCAGAGCTTAACGCTATGCTTAAAGAGAAAAAGACAGAACTCTTTACTCTTAAGATCAAACAAAAGATGATGCAATTAAATAATACTAGCGAACTTCGTGTTGCTAAAAAAGATATTGCTAAAATCAACACTGCTATTAATGCAGTGGCAAACTAGGGGCCAGAATATGACACATAAGCGTGAAATTCAAGGTAAAGTAGTAACTATTGCAGGCGAAAAAACGATTAGTGTCGTTGTAGAACGTCGTGTAATGCATCCTCGTTACCACAAAGTTGTAAAGCGTTTCAAAAAGTACTTAGTACATGATGAGCGCAGTGAAGTAAAAGTTGGTGATGAGATTGTTGCAGTAGAGTGTCGCCCACTTTCAAAAACTAAATCTTTTAGACTTAAATCGGTTATAAAAGGAGCAGAGTAATGATCCAAGGTTTTACTCGTTTAAACGTAGCTGATAATACAGGTGCTAAAGAGATTATGTGTATTAAGGTACTTGGCGGTTCAAAGCGTCGTTATGCGACTGTAGGTGATGTTATAGTTGCTTCTGTTAAAAAAGCGGCTCCAACTGCTAAAGTTAAAAAAGGTAAAGTTGTAAAAGCTGTTATTGTTAGAACTGCTAAAGAGGTTCACCGTGAAAATGGTTCTCTTATCCGTTTTGATGATAATGCAGCTGTTATACTTGATGACAAGAGAGAGCCAATAGGTACTCGTATCTTTGGACCTGTTGGTCGTGAAGTTCGTTATGCGGGATTTATGAAGATCGTATCTCTTGCACCGGAGGTTGTTTAATGGCAAAATTTAAATTCAAAAAAGGCGATACTGTAGAGATTATCGCTGGTGATGATCGCGGAACTAAAGCTAAAGTACTCTCTGTAATGCCTAAGAAAAACAAGGTAATTGTAGAGGGTTGTAAAGTAGCTAAAAAAGCAATCAAACCAACTGAAGACAATACTAAAGGCGGACATATCAATAAAGAGATGCCTATAGATGTTTCAAATGTTCGTAAAGTGGAGGCATAAGGATGGCTCGTTTAAAAGATAAATATTTAGCACTAAGAGCTGATCTGCAATCAGAGTTGGGTCTTAAAAATTATATGCAAACTCCTAAAATAGAGAAGATTATCATCTCTGTTGGTGCTGGCTTTGCAATGAAAGATAACAAACTTATTCAAAGTATAGAAGATACTATAACTAGGATTGCTGGTCAAAAAGCAAGTACAGTTATAGCTAAAAAATCAGTAGCTGGTTTTAAAGTTCGTGAAGGTATGCCAGTTGGTGTTCGTGTAACACTTCGTGGCGAGAGCATGTATAACTTCTTAGATCGCCTAGTATCTATCGCACTTCCTCGTGTGAAAGATTTCCGTGGTGTTCCTAGAAACGGCTTTGATGGTCGTGGTAACTATAACTTTGGTCTTAATGAGCAACTTATTTTTCCAGAGATTAGTTATGATTCAATCATGCAAGTTCATGGTATGAATATCACAGTTGTAACAAGTGCTGATTCTGATAAGGCTGGTTTTGCTCTTTTAGAGAAAATGGGTATGCCTTTTACTAAAGGGAGTAACTAATGGCTAAAAAGTCAATGATAGCTAAAGCAAAAAGAGAGCCTAAGTTTAAAGTACGTGGATATACAAGATGTCAAATCTGTGGTCGTCCACACTCTGTACTTCGAGACTTTGGAATCTGTCGTGTATGTTTTAGAAAAATGGCAAATGAGGGATTGATCCCAGGTGTTAGAAAGTCTTCATGGTAATATTAAGATAAGTGAGCAAAAGTCCACTTATTTTAAGTCAACAACGGCACTAGTGCAGTTGTTGGTGGTTACAATGTAGAAACTGCTATTCATTCGCAGTTTAAAGTTTTATATTTTAAACTCGCAACAAACAAGGAAAATTAAATGGCAATAAATGACTTAGTGTCAGATGCGTTAACGCGTGTTCGTAATGCAGGTATGAGAAGATTACCAGTTACAACTTTGGTGCACTCAAAAAGTGTTGAAGCTGTAGCAAATATCTTAGTTGAAAAGGGCTATATCGAGAGTTGTAATGTTATTGAAGATGGTGTTAAAAAAACTATCAAAGTTGTACTAAAGTACAATGATGAGGGTAAAACTGTAATCAATGAACTTCAAAGAGTATCTAAACCTGGAAGACGCGTCTATAAAGGTAATAAAGATATCAAAAGATTCAAGAATGGCTATGGAACTATTATAGTTAGTACATCACACGGCGTTCTACCAAATGACAAAGCTTATGAGCTTGGTATTGGTGGCGAAGTTATGTGTACAGTTTGGTAAGGAGATAACATGTCAAGAATTGGTAAATTACCTGTAAATTTTGCTAGCGATATCAAAGTTAGTACAAATGGCGATGTTATAACTTTTGCTAAAGGCAAAAATAGTGTAGATTTAGATACTAAAGGAAATGTTGATTTCTCAGTTGAGAGCAGCACACTTTCTTTTACTTCAAAGTCAGATGAAAAAGCTCACAGAGCTTTTTGGGGAACATATAGAGCTTTAGCTCAAAATATCGTGACTGGTTTAACTGATGGTTACACTAAAGAACTTGAAATCAATGGTGTTGGTTATCGTGCTGCTGTAAAAGGTAGAGTATTAAACCTTCAACTAGGATTTTCACACGATATTAACTTTGATCTTCCAGAAGGTATCGAAGCTAATGTAGAAAAAAATCTAATAACTCTTAAAGGCCATGACAAGCAAGCTCTTGGTCAAGCTGCAGCAGAGATTAGAGCGTTTAGACCACCAGAGCCTTACAAAGGTAAAGGTGTCAAATACAAGCAAGAGCATATCGTGCGTAAAGCCGGTAAAACTGCTAAGAAATAAGGGAGGAGTATAGATGAATGCTAAAGTATTAAAAAGCAAAATTGCTAATCGTATAAAACGAAAGCGTCGTATTCGTGCGAAAATATCTGGTTGTGCTACACTTCCTCGTGTTTCTGTGTTTCGTTCAAATCGTTATCTGAGTGTACAGGCTATCGATGATGTTAGTGCTACAACAATTTGTGCATTAAATTCAAAAGAGAGTGGTCACAAATCAAATAAAGAGGGTGCAGCGTCACTAGGTGAGGCATTTGCTGCTAAACTTAAAACTGCTAAGATCTCTGAGGTTGTTTTTGATCGTAATGGTTACCAATATCACGGTGTAATAGCTGCTTTTGGTGATGCACTTCGTGCAAACGAAATTAAGTTTTAGGGGCTATGATGGAAATCAATAGAGAAGAATTTGAAGAAGCGATCGTAAATATTGGTCGTGTTACTAAGGTTGTTAAGGGTGGTAGAAGATTTCGTTTTACTGCACTTATCGTTATTGGTAACAAAAATGGTACAGTTGGTTATGGTTCTGGTAAAGCAAAAGAAGTTCCTGATGCTATACGTAAAGCTGTTGATAACGCTTTTAAAAACCTAACAACTGTGAGCATTAAAGGTACAACAATTGCACATGATATTGAGCATAAATATAATGCAAGTCGTGTTCTTTTAAAACCAGCATCAGAAGGTACTGGTGTTATTGCAGGTGGAGCAGTTCGTCCTGTTCTTGAACTTGCAGGTTTTCAAGACATGCTTACAAAATCAATAGGCTCAAACAATCCAAACACAGTGGTTCGTGCTACGGTTGAAGCACTAACTCGTATTAAAGGATAGATAATGGGTATTGAAAATTTAACACCAGCAGAAGGTTCTACAAAGAATCGTAAAAGAGTTGGTCGTGGACAAGCTTCGGGAACTGGAAAAACTGCATCTCGTGGTCAAAAAGGTCAAAAAGCTCGTTCAGGTAATAAAAGAAAGAGAAACTTTGAGGGTGGTCAGATGCAACTTGCAAAAAGACTTCCTAAGATTGGATTTAGCACTAGTAATATAAAACCTTATGTTATTAATGTAGAGAAAATCAAAGCAGTTGCAGAGCTAGGAGAGATTACTATGGAGACTATCCGTGGTGTTCATAAAATTGCTGCAAGTGTTAGCAAAGTTAAGCTAGTTGGTGCGACGGCTAAAGACTTAGCATCAAAAATCAAAGACGACAACGTTACTACTACAGGTAAATAGTCGTGAATAAAAATCTAGTAAATAAGATACTTATTACTATCGGGTTTTTATTTATCTATCGCCTACTGGCTTATGTGCCAGTTCCTGGCGTTGATACTGCCGTTATTGCTTCATTTTTCGATTCACATCAAGCAGATGCACTAGGACTATTTAATATGTTTAGTGGAAATGCTGTTGAGAGAATGTCTATTATCGCTCTTGGGATCATGCCTTACATCACCGCTTCAATCATCATGGAACTTTTAGCTGCTACTTTTGCTCCACTAGGACAGATGAAAAAAGAGAGAGATGGAATGGTTAAGTATATGCAAATCATTCGCTATGCGACTATTGCTATTACTATAATTCAAGCAATTGGTATAAGTGTCGGTCTTCAAAGTTTAACTGGTCCAAATGGAAACAGTGCAATTTTAGCTGATCATAATACATTTATAATTCTCTCCGCTGTATCAATGTTAGCAGGAACAATGTTACTTATGTGGATTGGTGAACAGATAACTCAAAGTGGTATAGGAAATGGTATCTCACTTATCATCTTTGCAGGTATAGTCTCGGCAATTCCAAGTGCAATAGGTCAAACTATCACTATGGTAAATACTGGAGCCATGAGCTTTTTAACTGTGATTGCAATTTTGGCTCTTATAATGGCAACAGTTGCCATCATTATCTATGTAGAACTTGGTGAGCGTCGCGTGCCCGTTACATATGCTAAAAAAGTCATGATGCAAAATCAAAACAAAAGAGTAATGAACTACATTCCTATAAAAGTAAACTTAGCTGGTGTTATTCCAGTTATCTTTGCATCTGCGATATTGATGTTTCCTATGACTGTTTTATCAAGTAGTACAAATCCTACTATTCAAGGGATTGCAGATTTGTTAAACCCAAATAGTTACTTTTTTAACTTTTTAACATTTCTTTTTGTAGTCTTCTTTGCGTTTTTTTACGCTTCGATTACATTTAGTGCAAAAGATATTTCAGACAACCTAAAGAGACAGGGTGGTTTTATTCCTGGTATTAGAACAGGTGAAGCTACAAGAGAGTTTTTAAATGAGACCGCTAGTAGGCTTACCTTTACGGGTGCACTCTATCTTGGTCTTGTTGCAACGCTTCCGTTTATGATTATCAAGGGAATGGGTGTTCCTTTTTTCTTTGGTGGTACTGCAGTTTTGATCGTTGTTCAAGTAGCACTTGATACTATGAGAAAGATAGAGGCTCAGATTTACATGAGTAAGTATGAGACACTAAGTGCAGTTGGTTTATAAATAATGGCTATTGCACTTAGAAAACCTGTAGAAATAGAAAAACTCCGTGCAGCCAATAAAATTGTTGGCGGCGCATTGGAGCTTCTTGCACAAAACACAAAAGTAGGCGCTTCTTTAAAAGAACTAGATGCTATGGCTGAGGATTATATTCGCTCTCATGGAGCTAAGCCATCTTTTAAAGGACTCTATGGTTTCCCTAACTCCGTTTGCACATCACTCAATCAGGTTATTATCCATGGTATCCCAACTGACTATAAGCTCCAAGAGGGTGATATTATTGGTTATGATATTGGTACTGAGCTTAATGGCTGGTTTGGTGATGCGGCAATCACAGTTGGCGTTGGTGAGATAGAGATGAGAGATGAAGAGTTGATAGCTTGTGCTAAAGATGCACTTTACCATGCTATCGATGAGATTAAAGATGGTTTGAGATTTAAAGAACTCTCTTTTAAAATAGAAAAATTTATTCACTCTCGTGGCTTTGTACCACTACATAGTTTTTGTGGTCATGGCATAGGAAAAAAACCTCACGAGGAACCAGAAATCCCTAACTACCTAGATGGTAAAAACCCAAAAGCAGGTCCAAAGATAAAAAATGGAATGGTTTTTTGTCTTGAGCCTATGATTTGTCAAAAAGAGTCAGAGCCGATTATTTTAGATAATAAGTGGGATGTTGTTAGTACCGATAATTTACGCGGTTCACACTATGAGCATACTGTTGCAGTTATCAACGGTAAGGCTGAGATATTATCTCTTGCTTAAGAGTTAGAAAAGGACTTATAAAATGGCTAAAGCTGATGTTATAGAAGTTGACGGCAAGATTATTGAAGCATTACCGAATGCAACTTTCCGTGTTGAATTAGAAAATGGGCATATCATTTTATGTCATATCGCAGGCAAGATGCGTATGCACTATATTAAGATACTTCCTGGTGATAAGGTAAAGTTAGAACTAACACCATACTCTCTTGATAAGGGTCGTATAACATATCGTTACAAGTAAAAAGAGGTTTTTACCTCTTTTTACTCCCATTTAAACCTTATCATTGGCAAGTTTTGTTTATTTGACCACTCTAAAAGTGAAGCTTCATATAGCTTTGTGTTTTTAAACCCCATCTTTTGATAGAGAATAAAAAACTCCATACTAGCACTTATTGCATCCCTATCGTAAACAATTATCTCATCATCACTATTTAATTCATGCCCAGCTAGATAGATCTCATCGAGTTCACGTTTGCTCCTTAGCGTACTATCTTTTAAAAATTTAGTAGCTGTGTAACTACTTTTTGCACCTTTTATATGTCCTAGCCCTAAAATGCCATCAGAGCGGCTGACTCCATAGTAGTCATCATATGATCTTGCATCTAATATCTTTGCATCTGAGTTTCGCATATCTTTAGTGTTAGCTATAAGATGTTTTTTTGGCTTAATTATAATAGTTCCTGCTTTTATATCTGGAGTAAGAGAGGAGACTAGAAGGTTGTTTTGAAAAACCCAAGCCATATAACCACCATCTAAGATACTTATGTTTTCAAGTCCACTATAAAAAAGAACAAAAGCTAAATAGCTCGCATCAAAGATGGCCTTTTCGGAGTTATGAGAGTAGATAACAACTTTAGAATCATTGCTGATACCAATCTTTCTTAGAGTTTTTTGTATACTTTCATCTGGTTTTAGAGATGGATATAAATTTAGAGAATTTTTATCTATGAACTCTTTTACGCTAACGTGAATGGCACCTTCTATATGGCTTGTATCGTAGAGTTCTTTTTGCGAGACATCAATAAGTATAAGATTTTTATCATTTAGTGATGCCCTAAGCTCTGCTGGAGCTATAAAAGCATCAGATGCAAAGAGACTAAAGACGCTTAAGCTTAGTAGTAAAAAATATTTTATCATAAGTTTAGAATGTTTGAGCATTTCTAAGCTCTGAGATTTCAGTCTCAACCATCTCATGAATCATAATAGTAAAAAGCTCAGATATTAAGTTTGGAGATACATCTAACTCTATGGCCTTACGACGAACTTTTTGCATAATAAATTCTATACGATCATCGGCTTTTACTTCATCAACTGAGTCTTTAAACTTTGCAGCTTGGCGGACAAAATGACTTCTTTGCGAAATCAACTCAACTAGTTTATCGTCTAGTATATCAATATTTGCTCTTACTTCTTCTAGTGAATTACATACTACCATATCTACATCCTTAGTGCGCTTTTTTTAATCTAAGTAATGTTATCTAAAAAGAGATAAGAATATGTTAACCCCCAGAGCTATTTTTTATATAAAGTTTTATACCCAAAACCATTTATTAACACTTTAGTAACTTTAAGCCTATATAATACATTTACGATTCTTTATATATGGCCTTAACTTGACTCTAAGGCTAGGTTTTACTAACCCCTTTCTCCTGTTGGGGTTAGTAAAACTTCTACCTTAAAGCTTCAATCTTTTTTATCAATCTTTCTTTTTCATTTATATCTTTTGTATGATTTACCTTCTCATTTAACCAAAACAAAGAACTCTTTTTATAGCCATTAAATGAAGCGGTTTTTATTATTTCATCCCTAGTTTTAGATGTTAGTTTATCTCTTATAAGTGCAGCAGCTAATAGTTTAGAAGTTGGTTTTGAGATTTTCATTATAGCTTTATTAGCTTCTTTATACTCTTGTGCTTTGAGTCTTGCTGCAAAGTTTTGATAAGAGGCGTCAAGCTCGTTTATATCGTAATCATTTTTTTGCTGTATAAAGGCAAAGTATGCATCTGAGCTTGCATCTTTTTGTAGAATTGATATATCTTGAAATTCTTTGCACTCATCTTTAACTCCCACAATTATATTTAGGGCACACTTTGCTAAGTAGATGCGAGAGAGTGCTTTTAAGTCTGCTCCTTGTTTCGCGTGATTTATGGCTCTCATAAGATCATCTTTTGCCATAGCATCATTCGCACCTAAAAAGTTTTTTGTGTAGGATTCAAACGCACTTACGCTTTTGTATTGCCAATCATTTGGAGGCGACTTAAAGGAACAAGCATTAAATAGTAGAAGTGTTAAAAAAAGTAGCAATATCTTTATCATGGTAGACTCATCTCTGGTTTTGATTTATCTTGCATAAACGCATTGACTTTGTCCATTATCTGGTTACTCTTTTGCAAACTCACAGAGATCTGCTTTTTTAATTCTAAAAGCTCCATATCATAACTTCCAATCGCTTTTACAGTTGAATCTAATGTCTCTAGTTTTTGTTTAACATCTTTCATGATGGCATCTAGCTCCTTTATCAAAGAAGATGCAGGAGTCATAATATCATTATCAAAAGATGAAGTGGTTTTAGAGATGTTTTTAGAGATAACATACAACTCATCCATAATTTTACTAGTCATATTTAGTGCATCAATGACACTTCTTGTTGAGTTTTTATCTCCTGTTATGCTATAGAGTAACGAGTCACTATTTGAAAGTTTTGCACTAAAATCCCTGATATTTTTAAAGGTTTGATTTAGAGGTGAGACATCTTTTGTCAGATCAGAAGTAATAGACTCCAAATTGTTTATGATATTTAAAATCTTATCAACAGCTGGACCAAGCTTTGTTATCATATCGTTTATATCGTTGCTTTGAACCATCAGAAGCTCGGTATCTTCTTCTAAGACTTCATTATCTATGACAGAATAGACTTCTATCTTAGTTGGACCTATAAGAGGTTTTATAGTCATTAAAACAGTGTCTTTTGTTATCCATTTGCGATTTTTTTCATCAACTGAAAATGTTATCAAAACTGATCCATCATCATTTAGAGAGATATTATCAATAACTCCGATACTAAACCCGGAAAACTTTAAAGGCATACCAACACTAAAAAATTCAGCACTATCAGTTGTAAAGTGATAGTTAAACCTTTTGTTAAATGTCCCTTTGTTTTCTAAAACAAGATACAAAAATGTAAATATAGTAACTAAAAGAGATATAACAAAAAGACCTACTGCTAATTTTATTTTATTATAGTGCATGATACCTCCTTATAGTGAGCTTCGTTTGAGAGCGTATCGAGTATTACTACCTCTTTATTTATATCAAGTTTTTTAATGATGCTAATTAAGTCATTTATACTAGACAAATTATCTAATAAGTTTATTGGCGAGACAATTATAACGTTTTTATCATCACTCATCATAGCTCGTATGAGAGATACACAAAAGACTTCATAAGCATTGCACATATTTACTCTGTGTAAAGAGATCCTCTCAAGGTCTATCTTTGCTAAAGCCTCCCTAGCTTGTTTTTGTGCATATTTAGTTGCTAAATGCTCATGGACTTCTTTAATAAGGGAAATGTTTTCAAGCATATTAAGATCTGAGATAAGTGGAGTTTCTTTAGATATCAAAGCAAAGCTAGACTCTTTATCTAAATATTCAGATATCTCAGGATAGTGTTTAAGTAGTCTTATAGTGATTGGAGTAGTAATGATAACACCTCGATAAAAAAGATAGCTACAAAGAGCTTAACCATGCCGTTTAGCACAGAGACAGGGACGGCAGTGTAAGCGTTTGTAGTTTCAAGCCCACTATATATTGGGATTAGCATGATAACAAAACCAAAAGCTAAACTCTTTATAAGTAAAGCGAGTAAATCTTTTAACTCGATAGCGCTAATGAGCAAGTGTTTATAGGTATGAAAATCCATATGCATATAAAAAAGTGCAAAGATATAACCACTGCAAAGCATGATAAAAGAAAAAAGAATAGAGAGGGAGACAACACTTATCATCCCGCTTATGATTCTTGGTAAGAAGAGATAGTCAATAAGGTCTATCCTATATCTTTTTAGAGTGTTTAGCTCATTGTTTACACCCATAACTGCTATTTCCGTGTTTACTGCAGCTGATGAGCGAAGAGAGATGAGAAGAGCTGTAAAAAATGGAGAAAACTCATCTATAATAAAAGTGATGAGAATAGAGCCTATCTTGTCTTGTAGTCCATATTCACTAGCTAAAACAATTATAACTCCAATGATGACAGAACCAAAAAGAACAGATATTGTAGTAAAAAGAGGGATGATTTGAACTGTTGTGAAGTAGATCTGTTTTGTTAAAACCATTCTCATCGCTGGATTGTAACTTTGTGGTTTGAGCATATGAGCTGTGCAAATAAAAGTAAATTTTATTGCCTCATAGATGGAAGCTAAGACTTCTAATGTTTTACCTCCAATGCTCTCTACAAACTTTAAAACCACGAGTTCCACCTTCACAATTTTGATTATTATCCTATATTTTGCCTTAGGGTTTGGTATAATTTTTACAAATTTATCGACGGGGACAGTATTGAGCAAAGGGCTAAAGATTTATGAGATGTATAAATTTCTATATGAGACTTATGGTGCTCAAGGATGGTGGCCTTTTATAGAGTCTGGTTATGATAAGGGCAGTTATAGATTTAACAAAACTAGTGATGAGATTTTTGAAGTGTGTCTTGGTACTATTCTTACTCAAAACACAACTTTTAAATCAGTTGTAAAGTCACTTCAAAATTTAAAAGCACTTGATGCACTAAGTCCTGCATCTATAAAGAAGCTAGACTTAGAGAGTTTAAAGCTTGCTATAAAACCATCAGGATATTTTAACCAAAAGGCTAGATATATCTTAGAATTTGTCTCTTTTTATGAAAGCTTGGACTCAAGAGTCCCATCAAGAGAGGAACTTTTAAGCGTCTTGGGCATAGGGCAAGAGAGTGCAGACTCTATACTTTTGTATGGATATAGTAAGAGTGAATTTAAGATAGATGCATATACAAAAAGAGTTCTCTTAGAGTTAGGATTTATCGATGAGAGAGCGAAATATAAAGAGATAAAAGAGCTAATGCAAGAGAGCTTAAAAGAGTTTATAGAAGATGAGCAAGAGTTAGTAAAAGTCTATCAAGAGTATCACGCTCTTATAGTACATCACTCCAAAGAGTTTTATTCTAAAAAACCTTATGGAGTTGGTTGTATGTTAAAAGAGAGATTTTCTTGCTAGATAAAAATAACAACTCTAACATCATCTTTTTTGCGTCTACTCATCACTTAAGATAGATGCCACTATCTTTAACTTCTATCTTTTTAGCGTCGGCTAGAGTTGTTAGTGAGCGTTTGAACTCTTTTTTACTAAGTCCAAAAACATCTTTTATAAGCTGGGCATCACTTTTGTAGTTATAAGCCATGATACCATTGTTGTGTTTTAGAAGTTCTAGTACTTTGTCTGCAGAAGAGTTTCTCTCTCCAGCTTTTCTAAGTGAGAGATCTATATTTCCATCTTTACGGATAGTCTTTACATAGGCAGCTCTTTTATCTCCTAAAGAGATTTTCTCAAAGATTTCATTGTGGTATATAAGTCCTTCATATTTGTCTTCAACGATGCACTTAAAACCTAGTGGAGTCTTTGTAATGATGGTGATGTTTACTTCATCAGCTGCTTTGATACCTTTTACTTTTTTAAGAAAAAAATTGCCTAATTTTTCACTCGCTACAAGTCTGTGAGTCTGCTCATCATAGACAACTTTTACAAACCTTTTTTCGCCAACTTTAAAAGGAGTCTTTTGTAGCATCCTAGGACAAAGTAGATCTTTAGGAAGTCCCCAATCCAAAAAAGCTCCAAAAGGTGCAACATCTACAACTTCTAAAAGTGCAAACTCATCTAGCATAGCTTTAGGTTTTAGTGTAGTAGCTACTAACCTATCTTCTGAATCAGTATATAAAAAAACATCCACCAAAGAGTCAACTACCATCTCCTCTTTTACATAAGCATTTGGAAGAAGCACATCTATGCCATCTCCTGCTATAAGAAATATACCAGGATCTGCATGTCTATCTACTCTAAGAGTGTTTATAAAACCTAGTTCTAGGTGCTCGCTTTGTTGCATTTTTTGTCCTTGGTGGTTTAGATAATTAGCTGAGAATATTTTGAGATTGTATCTTCTTTGTTATGTAAAAACCATTAAAATAATTAGAGGATAAGTTTATATAATGCCAAATTGTAAAACTAAGGTATAATTGCGAGTATGAATAGAAGACTTTTTTTAACGACTTTATCTTTATCACCACTTTTTGCTAATGAGTTTGTTCAATCTAACAAGGATATTTTTCTATCCTATCAAGAGCACAAGACTCTAAAGAGACTAGATGCTAGATTTACAAGACTTAGAGGTTATATAGGTTTTGCAAACTTTAACTTAGTCTCTTTTGATGAGGCACTTTATTATGCTAGAAACTATCCGACTATTGGTACATTTTTAGATGATGAGCTCTCTTTGATAGAGAAGTTTTTTTATGAAGAGCCTAAGGCATATGGTTTTTATGGGGCAAAAACTTGTAAAAATTTAAATAACAAAGTATCTAAAAAAGATGTTGTAAAGATTCCTTACACTGGTCACTATCTCTTTAAGGGTAAACCCTTAGAAGATTATGACAAACTTTTAGAAGATGTAGGAGATTCTTTGATACTTACATCAGGGGTTAGAAATATTGTAAAACAGCTGAGCCTTTATGTAAATAAACTAAAAAGAAATGGTGGAAATATAACAAAGGCATCTATAGATATTGCACCTCCAGCCTACTCTTACCATACCATCAGCGACTTTGATGTAGGTCTTCGTGGATGGGGATATAAAAACTTTACAGAAGAGTTTGCAACAACTACAGAGTTTAAGATGATGATAGAACTACCATATATCAACATGAGATATAAAAAAGATAACAGTGATGGAGTAAGGTTTGAACCTTGGCATGTTGAAGTTATTTAGCACTGCTATTTTTCTCTTTTGCTCTCTCTTAGGTGCACAAGATCTTTTTAAATTTGATCTTATTCAAAAAGGAGAACAAGACGCAAATACTCTGCTTGTTATTGGTGGGATCCAAGGAGATGAGCCAGGTGGGTTTATCTCCGCATCACTTCTAGCTACTCACTATGAGATAACAAAAGGTTCTCTTTGGGTAGTTCCTAATTTAAACTTTTATAGCATTATAAAACGAAGTAGAGGTCCTCATGGAGATATGAATAGAAAATTTGCTGAACTTTGTCAAAAAGACCCAGAGTATGAAACTATTCAGAGGATAAAAAGTTATATAAAAGATAAAAATGTAAAACTAGTTGTAAACCTACATGATGGAAGTGGATTTTATAGAAAAAATTATGAAGATGATATGCACTCACCACACAGATGGGGACAGTGCTCCATCATAGACCAGTCAAACATAGATACAAAAATCTACTCAAATCTTGAAGACATTGCATCGAGTGTTGTAAAACACGTAAATGATCATCTTATTAAAGATAAACATAAATATCATGTTCATAATACTAGAACAAAAGAGGGCGATAAGGAGATGGAGAAAACTCTTACATATTTCGCCATTAATGAAGGAAAAGCCGCTTTTGGAAATGAAGCTAGTAAAAGTCTGCCTACACATCAAAGAGTATATTATCATCTCTTAGCATTAGAGAAGTATATGAATGTGATGGGCATAGAGTTTAAAAGGAAGTTTACACTTGATTCTGCTGGAGTTTATAGCGCTATAAACAATGATATTCATATATCTCTATATGAAGAAAAGATAAGCTTGCCACTTGCACAAATCAGAGATATTGTAAACTACTTTCCTATAAAAAAGGATGGAGTTGTTGACTTTAAGGCTAGCAATCCACTCCTTACCATCATAAAAAATGGCAACACTTATGTCATTCAGTATGGAAATAGAAGGCTCTCAAAGCTAAATGCTGACTATCTTGATATGGATAAAGATGATAACATTGTAAAATTCAAGGTAGATGGTAAAGAGATAGACGCTAAGTTTGGAAAGATTTTAGAAGTAGATAAGAGCTTTTTAGTTTATAAATCAAATGGTTACAGGGTAAATGTTATAGGTTATGTAAACAAAAGTGGCATTGAGACGGGCATAGAGATAAAAAAACATCAAATTCAAAAACGCTTTTCTATAGATAAAACTGGCACTACTTATAGAGTCGAATACTACAACAAAGATAGGTTTGTGGGGATGGTTTTAGTTAGGTTTAAAAATTAAGGCTTATCATATTTGTATAGCTTGTTATGTTTTATAACTGCCGCTAACTCTTGCGTGTATATCTCTTTCATCTCAGAGTAAAGGGTTAATTTTTTGACAAGCTTATATGGGTCATCTGTTTTCATATTTAACTCTCTAAACTCTACAAATGCATGTGAGCGAGAAATGTTTTTATAGTAGTCTTTTACAGACTCTCTGATAGAAGCATACTTTTTAAGCCAAATAGTTGTTTTTCCTCTTTTTTGTGAGGCAGCTATTCTAGGTTCATTTTTATTAAATGACCAGATACCAAAAACATTGTTTGCCTCTTTGTAAAACTTTGAAGTTCCCCAAGCACTCTCTACCGCAGCTTGAGCTAGAGCTATACTTCTAGGATGAGGTTTTAGTGCTTTAAGTAAATCTTTGTCTGTTTTTACTTTATAAGCTTTTTTCAAAGTTGAGATATAATTTTTATATTTTGGATTTTTTATATTTCTCTTTATTCTTTTATAATTTCCATAGAGCTCCATATAAATACTATTTATAGCAGGTACTAAAGTCTTAAAAAACTTCTTTTTTTTCTCTTGAATTGATATAGGATTTGTTTCTTTTGCAAGTAGCATGTTTGTTGAAAAAAGTGCAAAGCTAAATAGTAAGATTTTAAAAAACTTCAAATTAAAAAGTCCATTCCTAATTTTTTAGCATAAGCACTTAGCATAGCTCTTTCAAAGTCGTTGTTTGTTGAGTACCCATATCCAAAACACTTTGCCCACATCTCATGAGATTCCATGCATAGGTAAAAAAAAGTATCCTTATGCGCCCCCAAAGAAGTGCCCTTAGGGTGCCAAGGAGCAAAACTCTCATAAGCGTGTTTAAACATCTCTACTTTTATTGTCTCTGGGTAGGAGCCTTTCCCGCTCGCATCTACAAGAGGCATTTGCGTTATTTTGGTTTTAAAATCTCGCTCTCGAAGTTGTTTTATAACAGGTTTTATAAAAGTTAGAGTTCCAAAACTCACAAGTGCAACTTCATGTGCATTAAACTCATTTAAAAGTCTTTTATATACCTCTTTATACTCATCAAGATAGCCCTCATAATGTACTATGGGATGAAAATGAAAACCAACTTTAATGCCCTTGTCAGCCAAAGTTCTTGCACTTTTTATGCGTTTATCCAGTGAGGCGCTTAGATGCTCTTCATTTTCTATAATAGTTGGAGTATTTAGTGACCAAGTGCAAAGGATATTTTTAGGGACACTATTTTCTAAAAAATATTTTATGTTATCTGATTTTGTTTTAAACTCTAAGATAACATTTGGGTTCTCTCTTGCAAAACTAAAAAGAGCGTCTAAGATACCCTCACGGTTTCCCCACATAAGCGAGTCAGATGCTTGACCTGTTCCTATGTGATAAGTCTTATTTGCATCAAGTTTTAAGTTTTTAAGCTTATCTTTAAAGTTACTATCAAATGTGATGGTGTTTTGGTTGTAAAAACTCTGAATTGAACAGTAAGAGCAGTCAAAACCACAACTCTCAACTGCATCAAGTGTTAAAAGATTGCAACATCTTGTCTTTTCCGATGCTACAGGACAAAGCCCAAGTCCAAAACCCTCTTTTGCCTCTTTAGCAAATGTAAACTTTTGTTCTTGTGGTATGTTTTTTAACTTGAAGTTCTTGTAGGAGTTTGGCTTAGATCTAATCTCATCATAGGCTTTTTTAAGCCGAGCAAAGACTACTCTTTTTTGGTCATGTTGGGGAAATATATCTATAATGCTTCCCTCATCCCAGAGATTTAGATCTCTTGCAATATCTATGATTTGCTTTATCTCTTGGTGTGAAAATCTTAGCACTAGAGATTTTTGCTTTATAAACTCTTGCATCTCTGATGGTAATTTTTTAAAAAGTGTATTTTTAATAGAGTTATTAAATTTTTCTAAGTATAAATCCATCCCGCCATTTTAGCTAAATATCTTTATAGTTTTATCTTAATTTGGTTTCTTCCAGACTCTTTTGCATCATAAAGTGCCTCATCAGAGAGTCTAATCATATCTTCTAAGGATTTAGATAAGCCAAAATATATGCCAATAGAGACGCTATAGGAGATAAATTTTGACTCAACTTTTATGACGTTTTGTTCAAACTTTTTTCTGATTTTTTCAAAAAGCATCTCCACATGTTCAAGTGAAATATCTTCAAGAAGTATACAAAATTCCTCCCCGCCAAAACGAGCCATCAAGTCAGAAACTCTAAGATTTTTATCTAGTATCTTTTTGACTTCTTTTATCGCAATATCTCCTATATCATGTCCGTAAGTATCGTTTATATTTTTAAATTTGTCAATATCAAGCATTGCTACAGCCATAGGTAACTCTTTTCTTGTGTTTTTAGCGTAGATGGAGTTGCCAGCTTCAAAGAAGTAACGTCTATTGTAAGCGCCTGTTAGAAAGTCTTTGTTAGCCATCTCTTTGATGCGTGCAAAAAGATCTAATAGCTCTAGGTTTGAGTTTACACGAGTCACTATTTCATTGTGGGTAAATCGTTTGTTTATAAAGTCATTTGCTCCAAGTTTTAAAAACTTGCTAATCACATTTTGGTCTTCAACAGCACTAATTGCGATGATGCCAAGACTATCTTTTGTGTACTTCTCTCTTAGCTTAAAAGTCAGTTCTAAGCCATTCGTATTTGGCATCTCATAATCTGTTAAAATAAGAGATATCTGGTGCTGATCACTTCTTAAGAGTTGTAAAGCTTCATCTCCATCTTCTGCTTCAACAATATTTAGTTTTATCTTTTTTAGACTGTTTTTTAAGATGTTTCTATAGATCTTTGAATCATCAACGATCATAATTGTAGTATCATAATTTTTAAGAGTTCTTGAGATATCTAAAATGGCAAACTTCATACTTACAGTGTCATTTTTAAAGATGACATTGATAATATTTTTATCAAGAAGTAACTCTTTAATCTCCTTATCATCACTCTCTAAAATAACAACTGATGGAATTTCATAAGAGTTAGTTAACTCAACCAACTCTAGTGGCGCTACATCTACAAGACTCAAGTTTAATAAAGAAGCATGGAATTTTCCTTGGTGCTCATTTAAGAGCTTTAGAGTCTCTTTGTAGTTTTTTGCATAGTAAGGTCGAATATCATAATGTTCTTGCACCTCTTTTTTCAACATCTCAAGAGACGTTTGGCTGTCATCTACTACTAAAATCTTTTTCATTTAAAAGCCTATTGTTTTTTGTGCACTTTAGTTATTCTAGTAGATTATAGCTTTTTAGAGCGAAAAATTAAATTAATTATGACAAATTGCAACAAATTGTAGAAATTCTTTTTTTATTGTTAGTATATTTTGGATAAAACATACAAAATTAGGAGTTTGAGATGATTTTGGGAATCTGTTTTGTAGTTTTATCTAATTTTGGTATTTTTACAATAACGGTTGTACCTCTATTTAAAATAGTCTTAATTTCTATACTATAGCGGTGGATATCTAAAATCATCTTTACTATAGAGAGACCCAGACCTCTCCCTCCATCTTTTCTTGAGCGAGTTTTGTCTGCTCTATAAAATCTCTCAAAAATATGTTCTAAGTCCTCTTTTGCTATCCCCTGCCCACTATCTTCGACTATGAGTAAGTACTCTTTGATATTTTTATCTAAGGATATAGTAATGTGAGAGTTGGCACTACTATAGAGGATAGCATTTCTTGTAATATTGTTTATTGCAATTTTTAATAGTGTTTCGTTTGCCTGAATTGTTATGGGAATAATTTTTTTTATCTCTATATGTATATTTTTATTTAAAGCAAATTTTTCTATCTGCAAAATAGTATCTGTTAAAATTTCATCTAAATATAGCTCACTAAAATTGTTGCTCAGCTCGGTTATATCTTTTTTTGCAAGAAAAAAGAGCTGCTCAATCATTTTTTGTATACTTATACTCTCTTGTAAAATATCTTTTAAAACTTCTTTGTACTCCTCAGGCCTTCTATCTTGCTTTAGCGCTACTTCAATCTCCCCACGTATAACTGTTAGAGGCGTTTTAAGCTCATGTGAAGCGTTGTTACTAAAGTCAGTTATCTTGTTAAATGACACTTCAAGATCGTTTAAAAGTTGATTGAAAGTTGCTACTAAATCTTTGATTTCACTTGGAACCCCATTTGTGCTAATCCTACTAGAGAGATTGTTCGCTGAGATTGATTTAACAGAGGAGATAACCTCCTTTACAGGGGAGAGTGTTCTGTTTATCAACATGCTTGCGATAATTAAAAACACAACTAAAAGAATCGGCGTTGCGATTATTAGCCCGATAAAAAGTTGTTTTAAATATAGTGAGTTCATGTCTTTTTGCAGGGCAAGTTGAATAAAAATTTTAGTATCTGCTTTGTCAAAAATCAACATAGAACTAATACGATAGCTCTCTTTGTTAAAATAGTAGATGCTGCCTATATACCCTTTTTCATTTAGAGGTACATTAAAAAGCCATTCATGTTTTTTAGAGGAGAATGTTTCACGCTCTATCTTTTTATTCTTTTTGTTGTAGTAGATGATTTTTGCAAAGAGTGGTTCGATCCAAAACTCACCTATGAGCTCATCTGCTACATCCTTTGCATTTTTAAAATCACCTCTAATAAAGTCTGGTATGACATCTATAGTCATCATTTTAAGCTCTGTATCTGTTGTGTTTAAAACACCTTTTTTTGCAGTGTTGTAGATAAATGCGCCATAAATAGATAAAAGTATTACATTTATGATAAAAAAGAAAAAGAGTAGTTTTAATTTTAAACTCTTAAACATCTTCATCACTAAGTATATAGCCTAAACCGCGAACAGTGTGTATAAGCTTTAAGGTATAATCTTTGTCTATTTTGTTACGCAGTCTATAGATGTAAACATTTATTATATTGCTCATGCTCCCTTGTGTCATGTCACTTAAGTTCTCTTTTATAATAGTCTCTGTTAGTAGTTTTTTACTGTTTCTTGCTAAAAATTCAAGCAAGGCATACTCTTTGGCAGTAAGACTAATTTTTTTATTAGCTCGCTTAACCTCTCGCCTTGCCGTATCTATAGTCAAATCAGCTATAGTTATAGTACTTGAAGTGGTTGATGGACTTCTTAATTTAACACGGATTCGAGCAAGCAACTCTTCAAATGCAAAAGGCTTTGTGAGATAGTCATTTGCACCCATATCAAGACCTTTGATCTTATCCTTTAACTCATCTCTAGCAGTAAGCATAATAATGGGAACTGCTATATTTTTAGCTCTGATATTTTTGCAAACATCCATTCCATTGAGACCTTGAATCATTAGATCTAGCAGAACAATATCATAATGATTTGTTTCGATCATATATATGGCTTCATATCCATTTTCTGTAACATCCACACTGTAGGACTCTTCTTGTAAACCTTTTTTTACAAAAGAGGCTATTTTTTCATCATCTTCTACAACTAGAATACGCATAACTCTTCCTCTATTTATATAATTTTTTGTTGTATATGTGATCTAATGTTATAACAAAAGCTAGAGCATCTCTTTGTAACTCTTTATCTTGAACTATAGGAGTTAGGTGATTGCTTTTATCTAGATATGTTATTGGTTTTTTATATAAAAAGGTGAGCGGTTTTTGGCCGGGTCTGACAACCGCAACTTTATCATCAACCCTTAGAGCATACGATGAATGAAACTGCATCAAGGAGATATTTTGTTTTTTGTCGCTAAATACAGAGTGACCCATGATGGGATACTTTAGATCAAGACCTATTAAATCAAGTGCAGTTGCTAAGACATCAGGCTGAGAAGCAATTTTATCATAAACCATAGGCTTAACTCCATCTCCTATTATAATAGCGGGAATATGAAACATATCAACTGGTACCATGTCGTCTCCATAGACCTTTACATTGTGATCTGCTACTACTACAAAGATGGTATCTTTATAATAAGGTTCTTTTTTAGCAAGCTCAAAAAAACGACCGATAGCATAGTCTGCATATTTTATAGCATTTTTAACACTATTTGGTTTAACATCTTTTATAAGTTTAATCTTCTCATACGGAAAGTCAAAAGGAGAGTGGTTTGATTGTGAAAACATGACAGTAGCAAATTTTTGATTTTTTGCATACATTTTTTTAAACTCTTCATTTGCCTTAACTACTAAGTCTTCATCGCAAACTCCCCAAGAAGCGACGAAAGTAGGGTTGTCAAATTGGGGTTGATCTATGATTTTGTTAAATCCGTTTCCGCTATACCAACCACGCATGTTATCAAATCTACTCTCTCCACCGTAAATAAAGGAGGTATGATATCCAAAAGGCTTAAGAGCTGATGCTATGGTAAAAAAGTTTCTCTGCGATCTGTTTCTTTTTAATATTCCTACCCCTGGAACTGCAAGATTACCTGCACTTAGAGCTGCTAACCCTCTAACACTTCTAGTCCCGTTTGAGTATAGGTCTTTAAAAAGTATCGCTTCTTTGCTTAATCTGTTAAAGTTTGGAGTTATCCCATCTTCGCCTCCTACAGCACCTACAAACTGGTAGCCTAAGCTCTCTTGCACGAAAATAACTAGATTTTTAGGACTATCACTTTTAAAGTGACTTTTCTCAACTCTTGAAAAGATTGACTCTTTATCATTTGATTTAATGTTTAGTCTTTTTTTAACTCGTGCCAAAGCTTCTTTTATATCCATTTTTCCATACTGTTTTACTTCACCGCCTTCATGTACAAGATTGCTGTAAATAGCATAACCTATACTATGAAGTGAGTTTTTTGTTATCTCGTTTACCATTCTGTTTGTAGAGTACATAGCATCTGATATATTGGCTGGCCTATGACCAAAAGATGAACGAACGCCGATAAAAAGAAGCAATAATATAGGTAAAAACAAAGCAACTCTCTTTATATAGTGGGTATCAAACACCTTTAAAAAATCATCCTTTGCAAATTTTAGATAAAAATAAATAAATGCTCCAATCATGATAAGGGCAATAGATAGTTCTGCTTTATAATCCGCAAATATCATGGCAAAGACTTCCCGTGGATATATAAGATACTCGACAAAAAGATAGTTTGGACGTACGTCATATTGTGCTACAAATGCAAAAGTTGCATTTTCTATATAAATAGCGAGCGAAAAAACCACTAAAAAGTAGTATTTTAAAAGAGTGTTAACTGTTTTTTTAAATTTTGCGGGAGAAAAGGATAAAAAAAGCAAAGGGATAACTAAAAGAATAGATGCAGAAATAGTATCCATTCTCAATCCATAGATAAATGTCATCCAATAATCGACACCGCTGTTTTTAAAGCTGTTAAAATAAATAATAAATAAGAGTAACCTTCCTATAAAAAATATGGATATTAGGAGTAAGAAGTATTTTAGTAGTTTGTTTAACATGATTATTTTTTGCCTTTATATATGAATGCTTTAAACAATTATCAAATTAGATCCTGAATCAAAATAAGAGAATCGCTTTTTGAGAGTTCAGGATAATACAAGTACTGCTTCATGATGACGTGTGCATCGTCATTCCGTGCTTGACACGGAATCTAATTTATAAATTAATCAGAGCATCCATATGTACGTTTTGGAGTTAAAAAAATATAGTTTTTTTATTAAATCAATATGAATAGAGTATGAATTTTTATTCATATTCAAATATGAAAAAGATTTCATACAACTTTCATATATTTTTCATTCGCATCATCTATTATTTCACAATTAATTATAAGGATTTTTTATGCACAAGAGTATACAAAAAAGATGTAACTATATAACTTTAGTCTTTTGGTTATTTTTAGGTATTTTTGCAATCACTAGGACAGTCCTTCTTATTAGATCTATAGATGTGCTGGATATATCTTTAATAGAGATTTTAAAAATATATCTAATAGGGGCGTTTTATGATTTTGTAAGTGTGAGCTATCTAGTAGTTCCTTTTGTCCTATATCTAATCTTTTTACCAAAATCTTTTTTAAATTATGCTCTTAATCGTTATATAACTTATACTTTTACTTTTTTAATTATTTTTGGGGCAGTGTTTTTGGCATTTAGCGAATGGTTTTTTTGGGATGAATTTAACGTTAGGTTTAACTTTATTGCTGTTGATTATCTTGTGTATACAAATGAGGTTATAGGAAATATAAGAGAATCATATCCGATGGGTGTTTTGATCACTATTATCTCGCTTATATCTATATTTATTTTTTATATTATCTATAAAACACAATATATAGAAAACTTTTTACAAAATCAAAGTAGCCTCAAAGATAGGTTAAAGCCGGCACTAATCTATCTTATGGTCCCTGTAATATCTTTTGCAGGAGTAACTCAGGAGTTTACAAAAACATCAACCAATCAATACAACAACGAACTTTCTAAATCTGGGCTGTACTCTCTTTTTGCTGCTTTTAGAAATAATACTCTTGATTATGATAAGTTTTATATTACAGATAAAGAAGAGAGTGTAATGACAAACCTCAAAAAAGCGATAGATATTAACAGCTCTGCTTTTTTAAATTTAAATGATGTAACAAGAGCGATAGTAAATCCCAAGATAGAGAAAGATTACAATATAGTTATGATTGTAGTAGAGAGTTTAAGCGGTAAATTTCTTGAATCTTTGGGAGGAGAAAAAGGACTAACTCCAAATCTTGACTCTTTAGCTCAAAAAAGTATGTTTTTTACCAACTTTTATGCAACAGGCACGAGGACGGTTCGTGGAATGGAAGCGATAACTTTATCTCTACCGCCTACGCCAGGTCGCTCAATAGTTAAAAGACCTGACAATCATAACATGTACTCAAGTGGGTTTATCTTAAAAAATAGAGGCTATGAGACTAAATTTATATATGGCGGACACGGCTACTTTGACAATATGAATGAGTTTTTTTCAACGAACGGATTTAGTGTTGTAGATAGAAGTGATTTTAGTAAAGAAGAGGATACTTTTCATACGATTTGGGGAGTTTGTGATGAGGATTTACTAAACAGAAGCTTAAAGGAGGCTGACCTCTCTTACAGAGCGCACAAGCCTTTTATGAGTTTTATAATGACTACCTCAAATCATAGACCTTATGATTATCCAGATGGGCGTATAGATATACCTTCACATACAGGAAGAGATGGGGCTGTTAAGTACACGGATTATGCGATAGGAGAGTTTATAAAAAAAGCCAAAGAGAAACCATGGTTTAAAAATACTATGTTTGTAATTGTGGCAGATCACTGTGCATCAAGTGCAGGTAAAACAGAAATCCCTCTTGATAAGTATCATATTCCGATGATTGTTTATGCTCCTGAGATACTAAAACCTCAAGTTATTGATAAGGTATCAAGTCAAATAGACATTATGCCAACTCTTTTTGGCATGTTAAATTGGTCATATAAAAGTAAGTTTTACGGTAATGATATTTTAAGTTCCTCCTTTAAAGAACGTGCATTGATGGGTACTTACCAAAAACTTGGGCTTTATAAAGAGAATAAACTGGTTGTTTTGTCTCCTACAAAAAAAATTAAAAATTATGAAGTAGTTGAACAAGGTATCTATGATACGAAGTATAAAGAGATAAATATAGAAAAGTATTTAGAATCAGAGGCTATAAGTTATTATCAAGGAGCAAGCACTCTTCATAAAAAAGGTTTAGATAGATATGAGAGCCAATAGGCAAATTATAGCTACGCTGTTTTGTCCTAAATGCGTATTTTGTTATTTCTTGCTTGATATGGGATCTAGTGTGTAAATTAAAAAGAGAGTTAAATTGGGTACCATCATAATTTATAAAATCGTAAAATAAATATTGCATTTTGAAATATTATTTCGCAACAAACATTTTTTTCACTACCATAGTAGTTAAAAAAAGGCATAGGATGATTTTAGGAAAATGCCCATACTGTAGTGACGGAAACGTTGAGGTAAGAGACAAAGAGGTAAGCGGTAAAAAAGTTAAACTATATGCTTGTTCAAATGCGCATTGGAAAACAGAAGATGGGGAACTCTTTGAGCTAAGAGATGATGCTTCATGTGAGTTTAGGATTTGGCAGAACGCTCTTGGCAAATATGGAAAATGGCTTACATATAAAGAGGTTAGAGAGCTTTTAGAAAACGAAACGATTGAAGTGGAGCTTTTAAGTAAAAAGTATGGTAAAAAAGTCTATTACAAGAAGTTTATAACACTAAACCCTGAGTATGGGGTAAGTGTGATTTGGGACTAAAGTTACTTTTAAAGTCTCTTTTTTACTAACTTTTTATAGATGTCCTATTAACTAAGCCAACTTTAATAATTCTTTTACATTTCTTTGGATATAATCCCAATCCGCTTTGCTGTTTTAACATAAAACAAGAGTATTTCTATCTATATATTGGTTTATAAAGATAAAAGTATTGGTAAGTAGTTATAAAGACTTACCTACATGCAGCAGAGATGTCGAAAAAACTAAAACTTTCTATGAGGTAGAGGCCATTCCTTTACTGATGTATGAAGAGACTTTAGTTAGATTAATATAAGGGCTTTCTATGAAAGTAAGAGCTTCAGTAAAGAAGATGTGTGATGATTGTAAGATTATCAAAAGAAGAGGCATTGTAAGAGTAATCTGCAAAGTTAAAAAACATAAACAGAGACAAGGATAACCATGGCTCGTATTTCTGGTGTTGATTTACCTAAAAAAAAGAGAGTAGAGTATGGATTAACATACATCTATGGTATTGGTCTTCAAGCTTCTCGTCTAATCTTAGACGCAACAGGCATAGACTATAACAAAAGAGTTTTCGAACTAAAAGAAGATGAAGTAGCTGCAATTACTGCTGAAATCCGTGCTAACCATATGGTTGAGGGTGATTTACGTAAAAAAGTAGCTATGGATATTAAGGCACTTATGGATTTAGGTTCATACAGAGGTCTTCGTCACCGTCGTGGTCTTCCATGTCGTGGTCAAAAAACAAAGACAAATGCGCGTACTCGTAAAGGTAAGCGTAAAACTGTCGGCGCAGCATAAGGATTACATAGATGGCAAAAAGAAAAGCTGTTAGAAAAAAAGTAGTAAAAAAGAATATTGCAAGAGGTATCGTTCATATCGCTGCATCATTTAACAATACACTAGTAACAATTACTGATGAAATGGGTAATATGGTCGCATGGAGTTCTGCTGGTAGCCTTGGGTTTAAAGGTTCTAAGAAATCTACTCCATTCGCAGCTCAAGCAGCTGTTGAAGACGCAGTAGCAAAAGCACAGGTTCATGGTATTAAAGATCTTGGTATTAAAGTACAAGGTCCAGGTTCAGGTCGTGAGACAGCTGTTAAAGCTGTTGGTGCTATCGAAGGCATTCGTGTTACATTTATGAAAGATGTTACACCATTACCACACAACGGTTGTCGCGCACCTAAGCGTCGTAGAGTTTAAGGAGATTGACTAGATGGCAAGATATAGAGGTCCAGTAGAAAAAATCGAAAGAAGATTCGGAGTAAGCCTTAACTTAAAAGGTGAGCGTCGTTTAGCAGGCAAATCTGCGTTAGAAAAAAGACCTTATGGTCCTGGTCAACATGGTCAGCGTCGTAAGAAAGTTTCTGAGTATGGTTTACAACTTAATGAAAAGCAAAAAGCGAAATTCATGTATGGTGTTTCTGAGAAACAATTCCGTGCAATGTTCGTTGAAGCTAAGCGTCGTGATGGTAATACAGGTACAAACCTTATTACTCTAATCGAGAGCAGACTTGACAATGTAGTTTATAGAATGGGCTTTGCATCTACTCGTAGATTTGCTCGTCAACTAGTAACACATGGTCATATTCTTGTAGATGGGAAAAAGTTAGATATCCCTTCTTACAATGTTAGACCTGGTCAAAAGGTAGAAGTTCGCGAATCAAGCAAGAAAAATGTTCAAGTTGTTCGTGCTTTAGAGCTAACAAATCAAACAGGTATAGCACCATGGGTTGATATCGATGCTGAGAAAGTATTTGGTATTTTTACTCGTATACCTGAGAGAGAAGAAGTTGTGATTCCAGTAGAAGAGCGTTTAATCGTTGAGCTTTACTCGAAATAATAGAATTAATAAAAGGCGTTAGAGAATGAAAAAAATTAAAACTACTCCACTTGCTCCTCAAGAATTTGAGGTAGAACAGATTAGTGAGAATGAAGCAAATATAATGGCTTATCCTTTTGAAACTGGTTTTGCTATCTCTTTAGCTCATCCACTTCGCCGTTTTTTATTAAGCTCTTCTGTTGGTTATGCACCGATAGCTATTAAAATCGAAGGCGCAAAGCATGAGTTTGACTCTGTTCGTGGTATGCTTGAAGATATTTCTGACTTTATATTAAATCTTAAAGAGATTCGTTTTAAACTTAAAGATGAAGCTAGTGAAGCTGAGGTTAGTTATAGCTTTAGTGGTCCATGTACTATTAAGGGATGTGATTTAAGTAATGATGTGGTTGAAGTAGTAACTCCTGATGCTCATCTTGCGACTCTTAATGAAGACTCTAACTTAAACTTTGTGATTAAAATTGCACAAGGCATAGGTTATGTTCCTAGTGAAGATACTCATGATGAACTCGAAGATGGTTATATTGCACTAGACGCTTACTTTACTCCAGTTCGTAGTGCAACTTATAAGATAGAAAATGTTCTTGTAGAGGACAATCCTAACTTTGAGAGAGTAGTTTTAAATATAAGAACTGATGGACAAGTAACCCCACTAGATGCATTTAAAAACTCACTTGAAGTTATGTATGCTCAACTAGCTGTGTTTAATTCTGAGATCAGCATAAAAGCTGCTACAACTATAGAGAGAGTTGAAGAAAATCCAGACCTTAAAAAGTTAGTAACTCATATAGATAGTTTAGGTTTAAGTGCAAGAAGTTTTAACTGTCTTGACCGCTCAGATATTAAACTAGTAGGTGAAATAGCATTGATGAGTCAAAATGACCTTAAAAATGTTAAAAACCTAGGTAAAAAATCATATGATGAAATCGTAGAAAAACTACAAGAGTTTGGTTTTGCAGTTGGTGCTGACTTAGCAGATGATGTAGTTAGTGCGTTAAAAAAGAAAATTGAAGCCACTCAAGGCTAAAGAGGAATAAGAGATGAGACATCGTCATGGATATCGTAAACTAGGTCGTACTAGCTCACACCGTGCAGCTTTACTAAAGAACCTAAGTATTTCGTTAATAGAACATGGAAAAATTGAAACTACTGTAATGAAAGCTAAAGAACTTCGCTCTTTTGTAGAAAAACTTATCACAATAGCTGGTAAAGAAGATTCTAACGCTCACAGAACAGTGTTTGCGGCGCTTCAAAGTAAAGAAGCAACAAAAAAATTAGTAAATGAAATAGCACCTAAGTATGTTGATCGTGCTGGTGGATATACTAGAATAATTAGAACTCGTATTCGTCGTGGTGATGCTACGACTATGGCTTTCATAGAATTAGTATAATTCCAAAATACCAAACTTTCTCCTTCTAGTTTTCAAGTTAAACTTGGGAACTAGAATAAAAACAAACTTTCCCAATCCTAAAATACTTTAATAAAAAGTGAGACATAATGAGTAATTTCGCATTTGGAACTTATAGGATAAGTGATTATAACCCACAACATATACAAGCACTAAGAGATGCCATAAGCTCTGGTATCCGTATGATAGACACATCATCTAACTATATGGACGGCGGAGCCCAGCGTGCTATAGCACTAGCTTTTAGTAGCTTTGATGAGAGCGTAAAAGATACAGTTGAGATAGTTAGCAAAGTTGGCTATATTCAAGGCTCAAATATGGACAGACATAAAGAGGAGCCATTTGAAGAAGTAGTAGAGTTTTCGCCTGATTGTTTTCACTCTATTAGTGCTTCATTTATAAAAGACCAGCTTACAGAGTCTCTAAAGAGATTAGAGATGCAAAGAATTGATTGTTATCTTCTACACAACCCTGAGTACTACTTGCTAGATGCTATAAACAGAGGTATTGCTAAAGATGAGATGCAGAGTGAGATGTATGGAAGAATATATAGAGCCTTTGTGGCCTTAGAACAAGAAGTAAAAGATGGAAGAATTTTAAGTTATGGAATAAGCTCTAACAGTTTTTCTAAAAATTCATCTAGTGCTGAATTTTTACCCTATGAAGATTTAATTACGTTAGCAGATAGAGCTTCAGAAGAGGTCTCAAATGAGACTCATAGCTTCAAAACAGTGCAACTTCCTATAAACATATTAGAGCAAGAGGGTCTAAAGTGTGCTAAGTGGGCAAAAGAAAACGGACTAAGGGTTTTAGCAAATAGACCTTTAAATGCCGAGTTTGAGGGCAAAATGTATAGACTTGCTGATTATGATGAGTCAAGAGAATATTATCATCATTTAAATGAACTTTTGGATATCTGTGATAATGAACAACTAAAACCACTATATAATCTCTTTGAAGAGTTAGATGCCTCAAAGCATAAGTTTGGCTGGATAGGGGATTGGGATGCATTTTTCTTTGCCGAGATCATACCACATATGAGAACATCACTGCAGAGCTTGGATGAAGAGAGCAGAGAGCTACTTGTAAACTCTATAGATATGTTTTTTGTAGAGTACAAAAAGATGGTTTTACATGAGTGTTCTATAAATACAAGAAAAGCTCTAAAAGAAATTTTTAAAAATGACGATGTTAGCATGCAAGATGTGGCTTTAAAATTTTTAATGGCACAAGAGAGTATCGACTATATATTAGTTGGTATGAGAAAACCAAGCTACATTTTGGAAATTTTAACACTTAAAGATTAAAACCTTCATGCTAATTTAAATCTTTATGACTTGTTAAGCAATTTTGTCATACTTTATGATACAAACTGAGGAAATAAATTAAAGGAAAAGAGATGATTCCATTTACGGATGAAGAGTTGATCAATCCAGTAAAAGCTGCCATAGATAAAATCCGTCCATCATTAGCACTAGATGGAGGTGATATAGATTTTATAACAGTTAAAAATGCAAAGGTATATGTCCAATTAAAGGGTGCTTGTATTGGCTGCGCTAGTAGTAGTAGTACGCTAAAGTATGGAGTAGAGAGACAACTCAAGATGGATATACATCCAGAGCTTACGATTATAAATGTACCAGTTGGTATGGAAGATAATTTAGAAAATCTTTAAAAAAGAGAAGAGAATGAACGGTATTTCTAAACACAAAACATTATCACAAGCTAAAGAGTACTTTAGCAAATCAGACTACAAAACAGCATTGGAGAAGTTTGCAAGAGTTTTGCAAGAGTTTCCAAACTCAAAAGAGGCATATAATGGTGTGATATTATCTGAGATGGCTTTGAGTGGAGAGGGTGGTGCAGAGGCTCTTTTTGACTACTATGAAGTGCTAAAAGATGAAGACAAAGAGTCAGCTGACAAAATCATGAGCGATATTTTGCAAACTATGGATGATGCAGTTGATAGAGTTGGTGAGATTTTTGCAAAACCTCTAAAAGATAGACTTGAGTATGAAGATGGCATTCTTTATGAAGACTTTAAAGCCATACTAGACAGAGGTGCTGGTTTTAAAGAGACGTTTGAAAATATCATGTTTTCAACTCGTGTTATTATTACTCAAAAAGAAGATTTTGTCGATTTTTTAGATAAGTTGATAGAAAATGATTTTGAAGAGATGGCTCTGTCATACTTGGAAAATGCACTTAGTATTTATCCTAGTGATAAACTACTTAGAAAACTTCTAAAAAAATTAGCAAAGAGCAAAAAAAGTGAGGATTGAACTTCCTGAACGAGCTTACAAATATGTAAGTGAGAACTCACTAGAGTGTGATGGACAGACTGCTTTTGTATTAACTTGGCAAAACAAAAAATATCTCGAAGATGCAAAACAAAGAGGTGCTCACTCCATCATAAACGCCAAAGATATAGCTCCTCTTTTTGGTGTAGATGAGATAAAAATAGTAGGTATTACGGGCACAAACGGTAAGACTACAACAGCGAGTGCTATCTACTCTTTTTTGCTGGATTTGGGCTATAAAGTTGCTATGCAGGGCACTCGTGGCTTTTTTATGAACGATGAAGTAATAGAGGGAAAATCCCTTACAACGCCAAGTGTGTTAAACACTTACAGGCATATATATCAAGCAGTAGAAGCTGGATGTGAATTTTTTATTATGGAAGTTAGCTCACACGCTATTGCACAAAAGCGTATAGAGGGATTGAAGTTTGAGCTTAAAATTCTTACAAATATCACTCAAGACCACTTAGACTATCATAAGACGATAGGCGAATATATAGCTACAAAAAATAGTTTTTTTGCAGATGAGGGCAGAAAACTTATAAACAAAGATGAGCCAAAAGCCTCATTTAATATCAAAAATACTTTTACTTATGGCATAGAACATAACGCATCTTACAAGCTGATGGCTTACTCACTAAACAACGCATCAAGCGGGATCATTCAGCATTTTAAAGAGGTTGTTCCTTTTACTTCATCGCTTCATGGCTTTTTCAATCTTTACAACTTAATGGCAGCTATTGGTGCGGTTGATTTACTAGTTACTGATGGCTTAGAGAAAATTGTAGAAGTTGTTGAGGGCTTTGCAGGGGTCAGTGGTAGAATGGAGCAGGTGAGCGAGGAGCCAAATGTTATAGTTGACTTTGCACACACTCCTGATGGAATACAGCAAGTTTTAAATGCACTAAAAGAGAAAGAGCTTTTAGTTGTTTTTGGAGCTGGCGGAGATAGAGATAAAAGCAAAAGAGCTTTAATGGGTAGAGTGGCTGCAAGCTTAGCAAAAAAAGTCTATATAACAAGTGATAATCCAAGAAGTGAAGATCCACAATCCATAGTAGATGACATACTCAAAGGTATCGAAGATAAGAGCATAGTAAGTGTTGAGCTAAATAGAAAAAAGGCCATAGAAGCTGCAATAAGTGAGCAAAAAGCTGACGAAGTAGTAGTCATTTTAGGTAAAGGTGATGAGACCTACCAAATTATCTATGATGAGAAATTTCCTTTTGATGATAGAGAGGTTGTGAGAGAGATTTTAAAGGGTAAAAAGCTCTCTTAAGGTTTTTTTAGGCAAGGTTCCTCTCTCGTTCTACCTCTCCTGAGGTGGAATGACATAACAGCATCAACGTGTATATATACATCACGCTTCAAGAGAAATGTGATAAGATAGATTTAAAATCTCGCTTCTTTAAAAGTTGTGTAACTTTAAAGTACTTATGGCTCTCTTTACTTTTTGTTCGCAAAAAGTAAACAAAAACTCTTGCAACGCCTACCGAGCCTCACTTCGTGAGGTTCCCAAAATATAGAAAACAAATCCCTAAAAATCCAAAACTCAGCTTCGCTTCAAACAGTTGGATTTTCTTTACGGTATTTCTTCGCTATATTTTGGCTCTGCAGATGTTGCAACTGACGCATAAGCTTTTTAAGTGTTCTCTTGCTCCCATGCTCTGCGTGGGAGTGTGTATAAATTCTAAGCTCAGATATATACGAGTTCCCACGCAGAGCATGGGAACTAGCTGGATTCCGTGTCAAGCACGGAATGACGAGACACGCGTCATCCTGAACTTGATTCAGGATCTAGCTTAGTAATTGTTCAGTGCACTCAATTATAAACTCAGATACATATGAGTTCCCACGCAGAGCGTGGGAACTAGCTGAAAAATGCAACTCGTGACAAGGTTTTTGCTTACTTTTTTAAAAAAGTAAGATAGGAAACTTAAAATTAATTTTTGAAGCATATAGAGCTTTTAGAATCTACTCTTTAGCTTTAATGGCTTAGAAGCAGAATCTCATTTGATTAATTTATCGCTAAAGATAGCATTTACACCCATAAAAAAAAGTTCTTTAGCTCTCTTTTCATCATTTATAGTGTAAACATTTACAAAAATATCGCTCTCTCTTAAACTCTTTACAGTCTTGGCATCTGCTAACTCATCGCTTATATTGTAAGCCTTTGCATCTAAAGCTACAAGATACTCTATAGGGTTTTTAGGAAGTGCATCTTCTACTAAAATTGCAGTTGAGATATTTGGTTGCATCTCTTTTATTATTGCTAAATACTCATGTCTAAAAGAGGAAAGAAGAATTTCTTCTTGCATCTCAAAGCTCTCAATTAAGCTCAAAACTATGAAGACAAATTCCGCATCAGAGCAAAATTCGCTTGTATCTTTTAGCTCTATATTTAGTGGCATCTTATGTTTTTTTGAAAACCCTAGAGCAGTTTTAAGATCTAGCATCGGCTCATAGATGCCATCAAACCAACTTCCATAATCAAGCTTAGATAACTCTTTGTAGCTTAGTTCGTATACCTTAAAATCTTTGTCTATATTTGTAGTTCTTCTTAGCGTTTGATCATGAAAGATAACTGCTTTTTTATCACGGCTCAGTTGTACATCTATCTCTATAAAGTCACAACGACCTACACTGAACTCTAAAGCCTTTAGAGTGTTTTCAGGGTTGAAGTGACTAAAGCCTCTATGGGCTGCTATAAGAGAGGGAGACTTAAAGAGTTTTAAAAATCTCATAGATTTTTTTCTATAGAGGCTCTTACAAGTTCTGTAAGTTCATCATAGCTCATATCTTGTGGATATATTGGCTCTAAATAGTGCAGTTTTATCTTTTTAGGTCTTGGAAATAGCTTCCCACTTGGAAGTGCTTCAAAACTTCCATCAATGATAACTGGAACGATAGGAATATTATGTATAGATGAAAGCATCGCAAAAAAAGGCCTAAACTCTAAGAGTTTTCTGTCTCTTGTTCTTGCACCTTCAGGAAAGATAACTAGGTTTTTGCCCATCTTAAGTGGAGTTGCAGTTCTTTGCATTGTATCTTTTAAGTCTATGTTTGCATCTATAAGAATTGTCTGACCATGTGTAGCTATAGGATAAAGAAGTTTTGTTCCAAAGACTTGTGTAAAGGCTAAAAAGAAAGTGTTTTTGAGTATAGAGTAGGGAAGGGTAGATTCAATTAAAAAACCATCTAACATACTTTGATGAGTTGGAGCTATGATGCAAGATGTTTTTGGGATATTCTTGCGGCCTTTTACTTCAAGCCTAAAGTAGAGCCTAAAAAGTGGATAGAGGAGTGTTTTGTATATGAACATTATAATGGGTGAGAAGATTAATGTGTCATCTTTTTTTTGATCTAAAATATCTCTCCATTGAACACGAGATGGTTTTACAAAAGTTTTGTGTGTCTTTATGTAGTTATACAAATCTTTAAAAACCATAATATTAGAGAAGATTTTTTCATCTATAACAACGCCATAGCTTAGCTCTAAAAAAACAAACAGCTCTACATAATCAAGTGAGTCTAGACCTAAATCAAGTTCCAGATGAGAGTTAAGGGTGGCTTCTTTTTGAGATATCTTGTAAAGAAAAGATTTCAGACTTTTATATATTTCATCATTGGGCTCATTCTCTTTATCTTCTAACTTGTTTTGTGGATCTTTTAAAATTTTATAACCTAAAATTTTTTGGGACTTCTTTGCTTGTAGATTATAAAGCTCAACTCCATACCAGCGAATTTCACTCTCTATATTTATGATATTTGCAGCTTTTAGAGTTTCAAAGTTTGGTACAATATTAGCAAAGAGTTTGCCATCTTTTTTTTCTATATAAATCTCTTTGATGTATGGACAAAGAGAGAGAACTTTTTGCTCAATATTTTTAAAACCCATCTTAAAGTCTCGTATTAGGGTAACTTTTGCTTAAGCTCATATACACTCTATCATCGACAAAAAATAGTATTTTATTCAAGTTATTAACCTTTTTTTTGTTTTTTAAGTAGAAGTCTCAATTATAGCCAAAAAGTTACCATCAAGCTTAAAAAAACAAACTTATTTTGTGCTATGATATTTTATAGCTATATTTTTGTTATAATCTCGTCAAAAATTTAAGGATATTATTTATGGGAATTCCTCAACCAGCATTTTATATGTTTAAGTGTGAGCAATCAGCTCCACCAGGTATGCCAAAACCATCATGTGTAACGCCAGAGACTCAAGATCTGTTTCAGCACTTAGCACAAAAGCTTATGAAAGAGGGGATTATGGGAACTGTTCAGCCTATTCGTACTTCATGTTTGAATCGCTGTTCATCAGGTCCTGTAATGCTTGTTGAACCTGGACATATAATGTATGCGGGGCTTAATAAAGAAAAAATAGATAGAATAGTTGATGAGCATATTATCGGCGGAAACGTAGTAAAAGAGTATGTGATAGACAAAGAACAGTGGGATGAGCCAATAACTCCAGCTGAGATGAAAAAACAGATGGGAATGTAGGAAGATTTATGACTATAGATATGTTGTACAGCAAGATTCACCGTGCTACTGTTACAGATGCTAACTTAAACTATGTTGGCTCTATTACTATAGATGAGGAGCTCTTAGAGGCTTCAAAAATGAGGGTTGGACAAAAAGTTGAGATTTTAAATGTCAACAACGGTGAGCGATTTTCTACATATATTATCTTAGGTGAGCGAGGTAAAAAAGACATCTGTTTAAATGGTGCAGCTGCTAGAAAAGTCCATAAAGGTGATAAGATTATTATCGTTGCTTATGCGACTTATAGTGAAGATGAGCTAGAGAACTACAAGCCAAAAGTTGTTATCTTAGATGATGATAATAACATTGACTATATAGCTGAAAGTATATAAAAATAGAGTGAGATGATATAGTGTTTAGCAAAATGGGCGATATGAGCAAAATACTTGAGGGTATGCAAGAGAATGCTGCAAAACTTCAAGCTGAGTTAGAATCTAAAACTTTTAGTGTAAAGAGTGGCGGTGGAATGGTTGAGCTTAGCGTTAATGGTAAAGGAGAGGTTATTGATTTAATCATTGATGACTCTCTTATGGATGACAAAGACTCACTACAGATTCTCATTATTGGTGCAATTAACGATGCAAACAAAATGGTTTTACAAAACCAACAAAATAGTGCTTTAGGAATGTTAGGTTCGATGGGTGGAATGAACCCTTTTGGAGCAAAATAGATGCTAAGGCTAGCTTTTGCTCTTAGCCTTCTTTTTTTAAACCTCTTCGCCTGCGAAGGCGGTTACGACTCGTGTAAACTCAAAATCACTCACTCAAATGCCATTAAAAACTCTACACTTAACATCTCAGTACCAAACAGCAAAAGACTCATCTATTCCAACCATCAACCAAATGCAAAGGTACTAAAACACGATATTTTTTTAAATCTCTATCTTATAAAATCAAAAGATAATTTTAAACATCCTTTTACAATAAACAATCATCTCGCGCTTGGAGTTGCCTCTGTAGATGCAAAGAGTGCAATCGAGGGAAAGATATTAAAACGACAAAGTGGTTTAAATAACTTTGCGAGATTTAGTGAAAAAACAAAAACCCCAGCTCTACTTTTAAATAGCTGCTGTAATTTAGAAGGAATAGTGACAGATAGAGGAATCATAGAAAAAGTCTATCTTGAGAGATTTTTAAGCTCAAGTTCTAGTGACTATGGTGATGTTGGCATTAGAGTTGATGATACAAATAAAAAAGTCACAATACAAAGAGTAGATCCTTTTTATAAAAACAACCCTTTTAAAGTGGGTGATATAGTAGTGAGCCTAGATGGCAAAAAAGTCTATAACTCAGCTACTCTTATGCGTCAAATATTGTTCTCAAAAATATCTACATTTAAGAGCATAAAGATAAAAAGAGGCACAAAATATTATACCTTTAAAGTAAGAGTAAACAAAAGATATGGCGGCGGATATCTAAGTGATACTTTTTTAGAGCAAAAAGGAATATACTTCTCGCCAAATCTTTGTATCACACAAATCAGAGATGATTTTGATGGTTATGGACTAAAAGTTGGTGATAGACTCATCCAGGTTAATGGTAAGAAAGTAAGCACAACTACAGATATAGCTACTCACTTAAATGATTTTAACTACGCCGCTTCCTTGCTTTTTTTAAGAGATGGTTTTGAGTTTTTTGTAAATATAAAAGGCGAGATAGAGAAAAAGAGTATTTGGGAAGTGGTCAATTGCAATGCCAATTAATCCCCATTTAACAAGAGTCCATATATAATTTTACATGCAAAATTTTGAAGCCTTTTTACTAGAGAATTTACCAACATCAAAGAGTATCCATCCAACATATGAAAAAGCCCTGCAGCAGATGCTTAAAGCTGGTGGTAAACGCTTTAGACCTGCACTTCTTTTAGGAGTTGTAAAAGCTTACAATCCTTTAATGAGTGCTGGTGCAAGATATGCGGCATATGCAGTTGAACTGCTTCATACCTACTCACTTATTCATGATGATTTGCCTGCTATGGATAACTCGCCGCTTCGTCGTGGAGAACCAACCCTGCATGTTTTGTATGATGAGGTAACAGCCATACTTGTGGGAGATGCATTAAATACTTACTCTTTTGAGGTTTTAGCAAATGCACCGTTTAGTGATTACACAAGAGTAAAATTAATAGACGAGCTTGCAAAAAATGGCGGACTAAACGGAATGGTTTTAGGTCAAGCAATGGACTGTTACTTTGAAAACAGACCGCTTGGCATTGAAGATATAAAAACTCTTCACACAAACAAAACAGCAAAACTCATAGCCGCTTCACTTAAGATGGGAGCTATCATAGTTGGTCGCGAAGAGTTAGCAGAGTCGCTTTATGTATTTGGTATCAAGTTGGGACTCCTTTTTCAAATCCAAGATGATATATTAGATGTAACACAGAGCTCACAAGAGGCTGGGAAGCTAACAAATAATGACGGGGATAAAAATAGTTTTGTAACTATTTTAGGACTAGTTGAGTCTATAAAAGAAGCAGATGCACTAGCCTTAGAGCTTAGTGATGAGCTTGAGAGTTTTGATGAGAATCTGCACTATGAACTCTCACCTCTACTTACAAGATATATAAATAGACACAAGAATAGTTCTGACACTTAAAAAATGTCAAGCAAAGCGGAGGAAGTTGTTCCTTTGCAAGGCTAAGAAGTGAATGTTAATTTCATTTATGAAACAAAATTAAGGAAGAAAAGACAATGAGTAATAAGATGCGTCAAAAGATGGCAGACAGTATAAGGTTTTTAGCAACGGACATGGTTCAACGTGCCAATTCAGGACACCCCGGTGCGCCTATGGGTCTTGCTGATATTGCAGTGGTTTTAAGTGAACATTTAAATCACAACCCAAAAAATCCAGAGTGGCTAAATCGTGATAGATTGGTGTTTTCAGGTGGTCACGCTACAGGGCTTATATATTCTCTGTACTATCTTTGGGGATATGGACTCGAAGTTGAGGACTTGAAAAACTTCCGTCAACTAGACTCTAAAACACCGGGGCATCCAGAATTTGGACATACTAAAGGCATAGAGATTACTACAGGACCTTTGGGTCAAGGTATCGCTAATGCTGTTGGCTTTTCCATGGCATCAAAATTTTTAGGTGAACAATTAAACTCAGACACAGCAAAAGTGATAGACCATAATGTTTACTGCTTATGTGGTGATGGGGATTTAGAAGAGGGTATCTCTTATGAGGCTTGTTCTATCGCTGGACACAACAAACTTGATAACTTAATCCTTATATATGATTCAAACCGTATTACTATTGAGGGTTCTACTGATTTAAGCATTTCAGAAAATATTCGCGGAAGATTTGAGTCTCAAAACTGGGACGTACAAGAGTGTGATGGTCATAATTTTGATGAGATAAATCTTGCGTTGTCTCGAGCAAAAACTAATATAAAACCGACTATCATCATAGCAAATACTGTTATTGCCAAGGGAGCTGGAATATTAGAGGGTTCGCATAACTCTCATGGTGCACCACTAGGCGATGAAGTTATAGCTAAAGCAAAAGAAGATGCTGGATTTGATCCAACTAAAAAGTTTTTTGTAGAAGAAGATGTGATGGCTAGATTTAGATGTGCTATAGAAAAAGGAGATTTGCTTGAGAGAGAGTGGCTTCATAGTTTAAAAACTCTTCCTCTGATGGAGCAAAACGAAGCGTTAGAAGTTTTTTTAAATCCTGACTTCTCACGCATAGAGTATCCAACTTTTGACAAAGCAGATGCTACTCGTAACACAAATGGAAAAATCATGAACGCTATTGCTAAAGCTCTTCCAAACTTTTTGGGAGGCTCAGCAGATTTGAGCCCATCAAACAAAACAAACCTAAATGATATGGGAGTCTTTCCAAAAGGTAGAAATATCTACTTTGGTATCCGTGAGCATGCTATGGCTTCCATCGTAAATGCAATGGCTCTTTATGGTCCACTTATCCCATTTTCAGCTACATTTTTTGTCTTTTCAGACTACCTAAAGCCAGCTGCAAGACTAGCTGCACTAAGTGGCATACAGCACTTTTTTATCTGGACACATGACAGCATCGGAGTTGGCGAAGATGGTCCAACTCACCAACCAATAGAACACCTCTCACAATTTCGCGCACTTCCAAACTTCTATGTTTGGCGTCCAGCTGATGGAGTTGAGAATGTCCAAGCGTGGAGAGTGGCGTTAGAGATGAAAAACTCACCATCAGCCTTTGTTTGTTCTCGCCAAAATCTCTCTGTACTTCCAAGAGCAGTTACTGGCTCTGCTCGTCGTGGAGGCTACATGATCTCAAGCGATGAAGATCCAAGCATCACGCTTATGGCAAGTGGAAGTGAAGTAGAACTTGCTCTTAAGGTAAAAGCAAAGTTAAAATCTATAGGCGTAAAAGTAAATGTTGCCTCTATCCCTTGTTATGATCTCTTCATTGAGCAAAGTGAGTCGTATATAGACTCTATCATAAAGCCTCTCACAAGAAAGATAGCTATAGAAGCTGCTCGCGGCTTAGAGTGGTATAGACTTGCTGATGAGGTTATTGGGATGGATAGTTTTGGTGCATCTGCTCCAGCTGAGAAACTATTTGAGAAGTTTGGTTTTTCAGTAGATGCTATTTTAGAAAAAATAAACTAAAATATTTATACACCTTTTGGTGTATAAACTTCTAATATGGTGGGCGCGTTAAAATGCGACTATCCACATATCCACGCCCTACGGTAAAGTTGTATAAAACCTCAAAGCGATTGCTTATAAGACCTAGCAGTTTATGAATTTCATCATCTAAAAAACATCCGATTCCAGTTCCAGAGAGTCCCATAGAGGTGGCTTCTAGATATAGTTGCTGTCCTATAGCTCCACACTCCCAGTAAAGCTCTTTATATCTATGTGCTCCATAAGTTTGTAGCTCATTTGTAAAGTTGCACAACATACAAAGGCTAAAAGCGCCATCACTTGCAATATTTTGAGAGCAGCTGATGGCTTTTGAGATAGAGGTAAAATCTCCCAACTTAAGGATATACAGATGTCCAAACTCTGTATGACTCCAGTGAAACTTGGTATCTAGCTCTCTTTGTAAATCTTCTTTGACTTTAGGATTTCTCACGAGTATATATAGCCCACTATCATAGTTTTCTACTCGATGTACAAAAATAACCAAATGTGCTGAGTTCTCTTTTGCATCTTGTGAGCCAAGTATAGATCTTAGTAAAGTGTGAAACTGCTCCTTTGTTATGCTTGAGCTATCCATCATATGAACACTTCGTCTATTTAGCACTACATCTTTTGACTCTTTGCTTGGAGTTCTTGTTATCTGACTACTTAGAACTTTTGGTCGTGCTATCTGTGCCTCTGATGTCGCCTTCTCAACGCTTGGGATAATCTCCCACTCTTGCATCGAAGGACTTAGCTTGTTTGCTATGCCATCAAATTTTAGAGGAAGACTCTCTATTAGTAAATCTATAGATAAGTTTGAGTTTATATCCTCAGGTGAGATAACAAGGAGCATATCAGGAAGCTCATCTTCAAAAAATCTCTCCTTTTGAGATAAGCCTAAAAGAGTTGAAATATCAGCATCGCTTACACTATCTAGTCTTGTAACTCTGTATCCAAGCATCTTTGCAGATACTACAAAAGTCTGCCAAGCGTGTCCAGCGTCTAGCTGGGTATAGCGAAATGCTCTCTCTCCATACTTCCAAACCTCGCGCCATGAGATGCTAGAGAGTCCTACTATAAAACTGTTTTTTGGAAGCTTATTCCAAAAGCTAGATTCAAAACTTGCAAGCATCTCTAGTGCATGCTCTTTTGGGGAGTAGTGAAAAACATTACTTTTACCATCTTGTTCACTCATAATAGGAGGAAGAACAAGATAGGCTTCTGTTGGGTGCAAGTTCCCACTAGAGGCATTACATCTAACAGCCCAAGAACTTCCACCCGATTCTTTATAAGCGGCAATGCCCATAGAAAACTGCAAAAGCCCAGATATAGACTCTTTTAGAAGTGGAGCTGATGGCAAGTCAGTATCAAGTAGATGATAGGGTGGAGTAGAGTTATCTAATGCTAGAGGAAGTTTTAAAGTTTTCGCACCCTTGTATCTTCTAAATGGGTCTGGTTGAGTAGCCCAATCCATAAAGCCAAGTGAACGAGCATATCTATGTTTGAAATGTTTTGTTCTCTCGTGGTAGTCATGAACTATCTGTAGTGATTTATTCATGTGAGTAGTTTAATAGAGTATCCTTAAATCGCACTACAAAAAAAAAGTCTATATTTTTTATAAAAGAAGATGTGAAGTTTAATTATTGGATTCGTAAACTTGTACATAAGGGTTTAAAAAAAAGAGACTTAGAGATACTCTAAGATCCTAACAGCCACAAAGATAACTCCTAAAAACACAAAGGAAGAGATAAAGACCAAAGCAGTCACAACTCTTGGGCTACAATCATAAAGAGAGGCAAGATTTACATTTGCCACAGCTAGGGGCATCATTAGCTCTATAAATATGACACCTTTTATCATAGAATCAAGCTCTATATTTATTAAAATTGCAAAAGCTATGGCTGGAAGTATCAAAAACTTTAGACTCAAAACCCAAATCACAAGTCTTTTACTAATCTCTTGAATCTTTGTCCCATAGAGATAGATACCAAACAAAAAGAGTTGCATGGTGATGGAGGCATAGGCTCCCATCATAAGTGTGTTTAAGACTACGCCTGATGGCTTATACTCTAAAAAGCTAAGCGTGATGGCTATAAGCGCTGCCCAAAGTATTGGGAGTTTTAGGATATTTTTTAAAGATGTTTTTGTGTCAAAATTGCCTCTTGAGTAGTAAAAAACGCCAACACTATAAACTACAAAAAGGTTCATAAGGTTTACTATAGTTGTGTAAGGAATGGACTCCTCACCAAAGATGGCAATATTTATGGGGATGCCAAGGTTTCCAGTATTTCCTATAAGGGCGATAACTGAGGCGATACTATACTCTTTTGGCGAGGTAAAGAGTTTTCTTGCAACTAAGGCTGAAAATATTAGCACCACAAGGACTATGCCTATATAGACGCCAGAGGCATAAAAGAGTGTGATATCTATGGGACGAACAAGAAGACCCCAAAAGGTGAGAAAAACTTGTAAGAAATAAACACTTATGATGGTAATGGTTTTATCATCAATACGCTCTTTAAAGCTCATCTTTGCAATGAAACCTAAAAAGATAAAGATGTATATGCCAAAAATTGAAAATATTATTGAACTCATAAGAAGATTATATCTGTTATAATTTCGCCATGCAAACATTAGAAAATATAAAAAAAACCATTGAAAAAAACCAAGCCGTTTTAGTCTACTTTTCGGCTCCCTCGTGTGGTGTCTGTCACGCACTAAAACCAAAACTTCTCGAAGCTCTTGATGCTAACTTTGAAGATTTTGAAGTTATGAGTGTTGATATATCAGAAAATGAAGATATAGCGCCTCATTTTGGAGTCTTTAGTATTCCTACAATCTTAGTTTTTTTAGACTCAAAAGAGTTTTTAAGAAAGTCAAGAAATATGAGCGTAGATGAAGTTATACGAGAGATAAAAAGGCCATATGAGATAATGAAGTCTTGAGTAAAAGCATCTTAATAACGGGTTGTTCTAGCGGAATAGGTTACGATACAGCTCACTTCTTACATAAACATGGTTACAGAGTCTATGCAACCACAAGGGATGCAAAAGATGTGGCAAGATTAAGAGCTGAGGGATTAGATGCTTATGTGCTTGATGTAAGAGATGCCCAAAATATAAAAGAGGTCTTAGATATCATCACAAGAGAGGGAGAACTCTACGCACTCTTTAACAATGCTGGCTTTGGACAACCTGGAGCACTAGAGGATATTACAACAGACGTTTTAAAAGAGCAGTTTGAGACTAACTTTTTTGGACTTCATGAACTGACATATCAAACCCTTAAAATCATGCGCAGCCAAGGATATGGGCGGATTTTGCAACACTCCTCAGTTTTAGGCATCATCTCACTTCGTTTTCGCGGAGCTTATAACGCTTCAAAATACGCTATAGAAGGACTTTGTGATACGCTTCGTTTAGAACTCATGGATACAAATATATATATCTGCACTATAAACACAGGACCAATCCGCTCTGACTTTAGAAAAAATGCAATTATTAACTTTAAAAAAAATGTAGTTTCAGAGGGTAGTGTTTTTGAAAAAGAGTACAAAGAACAACTCCTTAGCGTAAAAGAGAAAGATAGTGATTTATTTACAAAAAATTCAGATGTTGTTATAAAAAATGTACTTCACGCACTAGAGTCAAAAAACCCAAAACCTAGATACTACAATACCTTAGCTACGCATCTATTAGCTGGATTTAAAAGAATTTTGCCTACAACTCTACTTGATAGGCTTTTAAGAAAGATTTAAAATCTAAGTCACAATTCAAATCAATGTTGCTACAATCTACAAACTAAAATTATAAGGAATATTTATGAAACGACTAAAGATATTTATCTTATCTCTCTTTATTGCTTGTGGTGTGAATGCGGATATTGTTAAAAATTCTACAAATACTATCAAAGATACAAAAACAAACTATTTGTGGGAGGATACAAAAGAAGCATCAACAACCAAAAGAACATTTGATGATGCGGTTAATTATTGCAAAAATTTAGAACTAGATGGACATAAATCTTGGGAACTACCCGGTTTTGTTGAACTCTTTTCCATTGTAGATACAAAAGTATACAATCCCACCATCTCGGAGAATTTCAAATATGTTGTATCTGAGAACTACTGGTCAGCTAAGACATTTGGACATGCCACAACTAAAGAGGCATTTGTAGTGAACTTTTTATCTGGTGCATTTAATAGAGAAAAAATGGATAAAACATTTTATGTAAGATGCTATAAAAAGGGTAGCTAATTTAAGTTAGCTACCCTTAGCTCATAAAAGCTATAAGAGATGCTGTTATTGCAACATTTAATGACTCAACGCCTCTTTGCATCGGAATGCTTATGGCCTTATTGCAAAGCTTTATAACCTCAGGACTTACTCCCTCACTCTCATTTCCTAAAACAAAGATGGATTTTTTGCTTGGAGTTATGTCGTAGATGCTTCTCTTTGCATGAGAAGATAGAGCGTAAATATCTGCATCACTTTGGTTTTGTAAAACATCTTCTAGGTTATCGCAGTAGTAGATGGGGAGTTTAAAGAGTGTTCCTGCACTCGCTTTTATAACTAGCGGGGAGATTTTTGCTGAGTTTTTCTTAGGAAGTATAATGCCATCAAGGGTTGAAGCTGCACATGAGCGGATAATCATTCCTAGGTTTTGTGGATTGTGAATGCCATCTAGTGCGATGAGCCTGAAACTTGGCATCTCTTTTATCTCTGATGCACTTCTGTAGCTCTTTGAGATGATATCTATTGCCACACCTTGGTCTTGTTTTGCATTTTTACTTATGCGGCTTAGTGTATTTTTCTCATGATAAGTTACCTCTATATCTCTTTTTTTTGCTAATGCTAAGATCTCTTTTATAGCTCCATCCGTTTTGTTGCTTGTTGAGAGATGGAGTTTGTGAACTTCAATGCTTGAGTCTTGAAGAGCTTCAACTACAACATTTCTGCCATAGAGCGTGATGATCTTTTCAAAGTAGTTCTTTTTATCTCTGTACTCTTGTGAATCTTGCAAACAGTCTTCCTTTTATTTAACTTTACATAAACTTATTTTGTAGCTTTTAGGTATGCTAACCAATGGCACATACTCTATGCTAAGGGAGTTGTAATGATGGTATGCTTTACATAAGCCTCCAATTAGATCCTGAATCAAGTTCAGGATGACGCTTTTTTTTCGTCATTACGGACTTGATCCGTAATCTCGTATGTGCATTATTTAATTAAACAATATTATATACAATCTCTCTTTTGTTTTTGATAACTTTTATCTCTTTTACTTGAAGTGTCTCAATCTCTAGTGTCATAAACTCCTCCATAGAACTGATGTTATTTTTTGCCAGCTCTCTTAAGACTAAACCTCTATATGCTTTTGCCCAATGACTTACACTTTTGCCATCTTTTAAAAACTTTAGAGTTGTATATGGTTTGTTTATCTTATAAAACTTATCATAATATCCAGCTCTTAAATCTAAAATCTCACAGCTATTTAGGTACAAATCTAACTGATAGGAAAATCTATCTCTATAAAACTTATCTAAAGCAATCTCGCCGATACTGCTTCCTTGCTTTACCTTGTAGTTAGCAATTGCGTCACCGCCAAGTATTGGACCGTATAGATTTGAGAATATGATGGTGTTTTGTTTTAGATATTCACGCTGGGCTTTATCTAAAGAACTGATATCAAGATAGTCATAAGCCACACCACTATATCTCTCAATAGCACACATCAAATCAGAAGAGAAGATGTCTTCTATGTAAGGCTCACAATCACTCATCTTTTTAAAACCAAACAACTCTTTTATACTCTCTTCATCGCCACTTTGAACTATTTTGTTATACTCTTGAAGTATTTCATCCCTTGCATTTTGTGCGCCAAAAAGTTCATTTTTTGCCTCTTTACCACCGCTATTTTTGCCCTCTGATGGGGAAAATAGTATCTTAATCATTCTTATGTCCTAGCCTCATTTTAGAGGTAAATTTTTATCTAATTGTATCAGTTTAAATGATATAATAGCCGAAAGTCACAATAAGTGTTTTTTTAAAAATCGAAGTTTCTGATTAATTTATAAACTAGATTCCATGCTAAACACAAAATGACGGAATACGCGTCATCCTGAACTTTATTTGGGATCCAATATAATAATTATTTAGAACATTCAATCAGTTGTTTATGTTATTTGTTGGTTCAAACATGGCTTTTAATTGTTTAAATAGAGCGTGAATATAGATGCTAAAGAGAAGCTGTACTTTGTATGAGATGATGCTAAACAGCGAAATGACAAGGAATATAAAAAAGTGAAGCAAGGAGTGGTAATGAAAAAAATTCAACGAAGTTTAGGTGCAAACGAAATTCTTCAAATGATTTTTACATATATGACAGAAGTTTCATCTCTAAGAGAGCACGATGATATCATTTTTGTTCTAGCAAATATGGGTAAAGCCCTTACTAATGCTGATAGATGTACGGTCTGGGTAGTTGACGGCGAAGAGATATGGACAAAAGTAGCACACGGGATGGACCCTATAAGACTTCCAATAAACTCTGGAATAGTTGGACACTCTATTACAACTGGAGAAAAAATCATTATAGATGATGTTTATAAAGATGAGAGATTTAATCCTGATATAGATAAAAAAACTCTTTATAGAACAAGAAGTATGATGGTTATCCCTATGTTTGATAATGATGATGAAATCATAGGAGCTTTTCAAGTTATAAATCACTTAGGAGAAGATGGCATTTTCGATAAAAGAGATATGGAGCGTCTGATGCTTGCAAGTACCTATGCTGCTGAGACACTTGTAGCTGCTAGTCTCTCAAAAGAGATAGAAGAGACTCAAAAAGAAGTTGTCTTTACGATGGGAGCAATTGGTGAGAGCAGAAGTAAAGAGACAGGAAACCATGTAAAAAGAGTGGCCGCATATTCAAAAATATTAGCTCTTGCATATGGAATGGATGAGAGCGAGGCTGAACTCTTAAAACAAGCTAGTCCTATGCACGATATTGGAAAAATAGCTATACCCGATACGATTCTTAACAAACCCGGGCGCTTTAATGATGAAGAACGCGCTATTATGGATACTCATGCAGAACTAGGGTATGCGATGATAAAAGACTCAAAAAGACCACTTCTAAAAGCCGCATCTATAGTTGCATATGAGCATCATGAAAAATATAATGGACAAGGATATCCTAGAAAAACAAAGGGCGAAGAGATTCATATATATGGACGTATAACAGCGTTAGCTGATGTTTTTGATGCACTTGGAAGTGATAGAGTCTATAAAAAAGCTTGGGATGATGAAAGAATCTTTAAACTACTCAAAGAGGAGAGGGGTGAGCACTTTGATCCTGTGCTAATTGATCTGTTTTTTGAAAATTTAGATGAGATATTGGCAGTTAGACAAAAGTATAAAGATATATATCAAGAGATCGCGCCCAAAGAGAGGGATGCACAAGAGATACAGATACTAGGAGCTTATGGAACAAAAGCAAAAGGTTTTGGCACAAGCTCATTTTTGCTTAACAAATATAATGTTATAGATGCAGGAAATATATTAGCTACGCTTAATGAGGAGAGCATACATTTAGAGACAATCTGGGTTACTCACTCTCATCTGGACCATATAAGCGATATAGCCTTTGTATTAGACAATTTCTTTTCACTAAGAAGTAAGACTCTTACTATAAAAGCACTTCCAGCAACTATAAAAGCACTAAAAAAACACTTCTTTAATGACCTTATCTGGCCAGATTTTTCAAAAATCAACCTAGTAAATTCAAAACTTAAAGCTTTAACTTATGAAGAGATAGAGATAGGAGTTGAATATAGCCTTAATGAAAGTGATTCCATAAGAGCATTTAATACAGACCATACAGTACCTAGTTGTGGATATATCTTTACAAGAGATAAAGACTCAGTGCTAATAACAGCAGATACCTATTCGCTTGAAAATGTTGTAGAGATAATAGAGAGCCAAAAAAATATAAATGCGATAGTTATAGAGTGCTCATTTCCATCAAGCATGCCAAAACTTGCAAAAGAGAGTAAGCACTTAACTCCAACACTACTTTTTGAGGGTATAGATAAGATAAACAGAGAAGATATTAAACTATACATAAATCATATTAAGCCTAGTTACATAGATGAAATAGTCAGAGAAATCAAAGAGTATAGGGGAAAAATGACACCAACAATACTAAAAGATGAAGATTTTATAAATTTCTCTAAAAAACTCTTGACATAGAAAATATTTTGCACTATAATTCTGGCTCAATTTCGATGCTGGCATAGCTCAGTTGGCTAGAGCAGCTGATTTGTAATCAGCAGGCCCGGGGTTCAAATCCTCGTGCCAGCACCATTGAAATAGAATATTAGAAACAGTGTTAGACCAGATAAGACATAAAAATGTAATGGTGGGATAGTCAAGTGGCCAACGACGGCAGACTGTAAATCTGCTCCCTATGGGTTCAGAGGTTCGACTCCTCTTCCCACCACCATCAATGGCACATGCGGGCGTAGCTCAGTTGGCTAGAGCGTCAGCCTTCCAAGCTGAGGGTCGAGGGTTCGAGTCCCTTCACCCGCTCCATTGAACAAAAACTTCTGGAAGCTGAAGTACAATTTCAACTTAAATTACTTCTTAAAATATAGCTTTTAAAAAACTATATAGCTTTAAATCTAATCATAAAAAACTAATAATATAAAAATTATGCAATTATTGCTTGGTCGTTTTACACTTTTATAGTCTGCGCTCTCGTGGCTCAGGGGTAGAGCACTTCCTTGGTAAGGAAGAGGTCGGCGGTTCAAATCCGCTCGTGAGCTCCATTTACATAAAATAGTTTAAATTTAAGCAATAACTGAATGATTTTTGGGTATAATCCCGTTTCAATTCACAATAAAAGTCGGAGGACACTATGGCAAAAGAAAAGTTTGAGCGTAATAAACCGCATGTAAACATTGGAACTATTGGTCACGTTGATCATGGTAAAACAACATTGACAGCAGCTATTACTGCAGTACTAGCAGTATCAAATGGTGCTAAACTAATGGATTATGATGCAATTGATAATGCACCAGAAGAAAGAGAGCGTGGTATTACAATCGCTACTTCACACGTTGAGTATGAGACTGATAATCGTCACTATGCACACGTTGACTGTCCAGGTCACGCGGATTATGTTAAGAATATGATTACAGGTGCTGCTCAAATGGATGGTGCTATCTTAGTTGTCTCAGCTGCTGATGGACCAATGCCACAAACACGTGAGCACATCCTTCTTTCTAAGCAAGTTGGTGTTCCATATATTGTTGTTTTCATGAACAAAGAAGATATGGTTGATGATGAAGAGCTACTAGAGTTGGTTGAGATGGAGATTCGTGAACTTTTAGATATGTATGACTTCCCAGGTGACGATACTCCAATCGTAGCTGGTTCAGCTTTAAAAGCTCTAGAAGAAGCAAAATCTGGTACTTTAGGTGAATGGTCTGAAAAAATCCAAAAGCTAATGGCTGAGGTAGATGCATATATCCCTGAACCAACTCGTGAAACTGACAAAGATTTCTTGATGCCAGTCGAAGATGTTTTCTCAATTTCTGGTCGTGGTACAGTTGTTACTGGTCGTATCGAGCGTGGTACAGTTAAGATTGGTGAAGAAGTAGAGATTGTAGGTATTAAAGATACTCAAAAAACTACTGTTACTGGTGTTGAGATGTTCCGTAAAGAGATGGAGCAAGGTGAAGCTGGTGATAACTGCGGTATCTTAATTCGTGGTATTGGTAAAGATGATGTTGAGCGTGGTCAAGTACTTTGTAAGCCAGGTACAATCACACCTCACACTAAGTTTACGGCTGAGATCTATGTACTAAGTAAAGATGAGGGTGGTCGTCATACTCCATTCTTTAATGGTTACCGTCCACAATTTTACGTTCGTACAACAGACGTTACAGGTGCAATCACTTTACCAGAAGGTACTGAGATGGTTATGCCAGGTGATAACGTAAGCATTACTGCTGAGTTAATTCACCCAATTGCAATGGAAAAAGGTACTAAATTCGCTATCCGTGAAGGTGGTAGAACAGTTGGTGCTGGTGTTGTTGCAGAGATTCTTGCGTAATTAGCTTAGGCTAATTTGCAAGAACCTATATAAAGGTTATTAAATGAGAGAAGCAATTCATTTAGGTTGTGAGAAGTGTACTCGTCGTAACTACCACACAACAAGAAATAAAAAAACTCAAACTGAAAAATTTTCAGTAAAAAAATATTGTAAGTTTTGCAAAGAACATACAATACACAAAGAGATGAAACTGTAACAACAGTTCATCTCTTTTTTTGTTTAAATGCGCTTTGGACTTTGTTCAAGTAGCATACAAAAATAGTAAAGCGACTAGTCGCATGAGCTTTCTGCTGAAGAAAACCCAGCGTTAGCGTAGTGATTTGGACTTGTTCAAATTGCGTATAAAATGATACTTAGGCGTATAGCTCCAATGGTAGAGCACCGGATTCCAAATCCGGGTGTTGGGAGTTCGAGTCTCTCTACGCCTGCCACTTACATTTATTATTAGTAAAGCTTTAGTAGCTTTATTTATAATCAATGCACTTTTAGGAAAGTTTAATGAAATTAGGTACACATATAAGAAACGCAAGATCAGAACTGACTAAGGTAATCTTTCCAACTAAAGGTCAGGTTAAGCAAGCTTACATATCTGTTTTAATAGTTGTAACTGTAATAGCAGCTTTTTTAGCTTTAGTTGACTTGGTAATGTCTTCTGTTATGTCAGCACTTTTAGGTTAAGGAAAAAAATATGGCACATAAATGGTACTCAATCCAAACATATGGTAGCGAGAGAGCTGTTCGTGACGCTATCTTTAACATGATTGAAGAGATGGGTCTACAAGATCATATCTCAGAAGTGATTGTTCCTACTGAGGATGTTATAGAAGTAAAAGATGGTAAAAAGAAGATAACTGAGCGCTCTTTATATTCAGGGTATGTTTTTGCAAATATAGATTTAAATACAGAAATTCAGCATTTAATCACTGCTCTACCAAAAGTATCTGGGTTTATTGGTGAAGCGAATATACCAACACCACTAAGCGAACAAGATATTAATGTTATTTTAGACCGTGTAAACAACCGTGCAGCGCCTAAACCAAAAGTATATTTTGATAATGGTGAAACTGTTCGCATCATAGATGGACCATTTGCAAACTTTACGGCAACAGTTGATGAGTATGACTTAGAACATGGTACTTTAAAACTGAATGTCTCAATATTTGGAAGATCTACACCAGTTGATATCTCTTACACTCAGGTTGAGAAGATTATCTAATTCTATTTTACTACGCTAAACCTAAGCTTTAATAACTAAAGTTTAGATTTAGCGTAGCTAAAGTAATAATGATTTAAGCCTTCCGCTGAGGAAAACCAAGCGTTAGCGTAGCAAGCCGGACTTGTTCGGATTGCGTAACAAAAATAGTAAAGCGACAAGTCGCGCGAGCCTTCCGCTGAGGAAAACCAAGCGTTAGCGTAGCAAGCCGGACTTGTTCGGATTGCGTAACAAAAATAGTAAAGCGACAAGTCGCGCGAGCCTTCCGCTGAGGAAAACCAAGCGTTAGCGTAGCAAGCCGGACTTGTTCGGATTGCGTAACAAAAATAGTAAAGCGACAAGTCGCGCGAGCCTTCCGCTGAGGAAAACCAAGCGTTAGCGTAGCAAGCCGGACTTGTTCGGATTGCGTAACAAAAATAGTAAAGCGACAAGTCGCGCGAGCCTTCCGCTGAGGAAAACCAAGCGTTAGCGTAGCAAGCCGGACTTGTTCGGATTGCGTATTAAATAAATAAAAAGGAAACAACATGGCAAAAAAAGTTATGGATTATATCAAGCTACATATTGAAGCTGGTAAGGCAAACCCTGCACCTCCAGTGGGACCTGCACTAGGGCAACGTGGTGTTAATATCATGGAATTTACTAAAGCATTCAATGAAAAAACAAAAGATAAGATGGGATTTAAAGTTCCTGTTATCATTACTGTTTATACAGATAGAAGCTTTACATTTGTCACTAAGCAACCACCTGCTGGAGCACTTCTTATGAAAGCTGCTGGACTTAAAAAAGGTAGTGATAACCCTCTTAAAAATAAAGTAGGAAAAATCACTCGTGCACAACTTATGGAGATAGTTGATACTAAGATTGAGGATTTAAATACTGATGATAAAGAGATGGCTGCAAGTACTATTGCTGGCTCAGCTCGTTCAATCGGTATAGAGATTGTTGACTAATATTTAAAAAATAAAATCATCGACCACAATGATTTAAAACTTTGTGGCAGAATTTCACAGGAGAATTTGAAAATGAGTAAAAGATATAAACAATTATTAGAAAAAGTTGATAATACAAAATCATATAGTGTAGTAGAAGCTGCTACTATGCTTAAAGAGCTTAAAAGTGCGAAGTTTGATGAGACTGTAGAGGTTGCACTAAACTTAAATGTAGATCCAAGACACGCAGATCAGATGATTCGTGGTGCTATTGTACTTCCACACGGAACTGGTAAGACTGTTCGTGTTGCTGTTTTTGCTAAGGGTGCTAAGGCTGATGAAGCTAAGGCTGCTGGAGCTGATATTGTAGGTACTGATGAGTTAGTAGCACAAATCAAAGAGGGAATCTTTAACTTTGATGTAGTTGTAGCTGCACCAGACTGTATGGGACTTGTTGGTCAAATTGGTCGTATTTTAGGACCAAAAGGTCTTATGCCTAACCCAAAAACAGGTACTGTAACTCCAGATGTTGCAACTGCTGTTAAGAATGTTAAGGGTGGACAAGTTAACTTTAGAGTAGATAAAAAAGGTAATGTCCATGCAGGAATTGGTAAAGCTAGCTTTGAAGCTACTCAAATCTCTGAAAACTTAAGCTCCTTTGTTTCAGCAATAAATAAACAAAAACCAGCATCTGCAAAGGGTCGTTACATCAAAAATGCAGCACTTAGTCTAACTATGAGCCCAGCTTTAAAACTTGATGTTATGGAACTTTTAGATATAAAATAAGTAATTTTTAGTGTCTTAATTTTTAAGGCACTATAAAGTTACTTTACTTTGGTAACTGCATTTTATGGACTAAAGATATAGGAGCGAAAGCTTAATTAGTTTAACTAACCTATTGAAGTGTTGTCTGGAAAGGAGATATTCTATGACAAAAACACAAAAAGCTGAAATTATTGAAGTTCTTTCTACTGAGTTTAAAGACGCGCAATCTGTAATCTTTTGTGATTACAAAGGTTTGAGCGTTCCTGAGTTAGAAAGTTTAAGAATAGCTGCTCGTGCTAAAGAAGCAAAAGTACAAGTTGTTAAAAATACTTTAGCAACCATTGCGCTTAAAAATGCCCAGTTGAGTGGTGTTGAGTTAAAAGATACAAATATTTTAGTTTGGGGCGCGGATTCTGTTGCTACTTCTAAAGTAGTTAGCGATTTTGCAAAGAAGAATGATAAGTTTATTATCAAGTCTGCTTATGTTGATCGTGAGGTTTCAGATGCTGCTAGAGTTGAAGCATTTGCTAAACTTCCAGGACGTGAAGAACTTCTAGGTATGCTTGCTGCTACTTGGATGGCTCCACTTACAAATCTTGGATTTGGTCTTAACGCTCTTAAAGAGAAAAAAGAACAAGAAGCGGCTTAGTTCAATTCTAAAAGTTGTCTAATAAACTAGACTAATGGGCAAAGAAAATCGCACTAGTGCGATGGGCATCCCGCCGAGGGAAACTTAGCGTTAGCGTAGCTCAAGGAATTACTTCCTTGAGCGTATAAATAGATGTTAAGGTTCCCTTAAATTTATAAAATAAATTTAAGGAAATAGCAAAATGGCTGTAACTAAAGAAGACGTATTAGAATTTATTTCAGGACTTTCTGTATTAGAACTTTCTGAATTAGTAAAAGAGTTTGAAGAAAAATTTGGTGTATCTGCACAACCAGTAGCAATGGCTGGTGGCGCTGCTGCTGGCGCTGAAGCTGCTGAAGAAAAAACTGAGTTTGATGTTGTTTTAACTGATGCTGGTGCTAAGAAAATTGGCGTTATTAAAGCAGTTCGTACACTTACTGGTCTTGGCTTAAAAGAAGCAAAAGATGCATGTGAAGCTCTACCATCTACAATCAAAGAGGGTGTAGATAAAGATGCAGCAGAAGAAGCTAAGAAAGCACTTGAAGAAGCTGGCGCAACTGTAGAAGTTAAATAATTTCTGCTTCTAATACTAGAGAAGTTTTCTTCTCTAGTAGACTTGTTAAAAATGGGCGCTTTTGCGATGAGACAAAAGTCTCTTGGTAAAAGTGCCCTTATGTCGTTTATAAGCACTATTAAGTAAGGGAGATTTTTTATCTCCCTTACTTAAATTAAGCTCTTTTATTGAGCCCCACATAATCATTCAAGGACGCTTGAATATGATACTAATTACTTATCGAGGTAGCCTATGTTAAACACTTTATACTCCGGAAACCGTCTTCGTGTAGATTTCTCTAAAACTCCTCAACAGATTGAAGTACCAAACTTACTACAACTTCAACAAAGTTCATATGATAACTTTTTGATGCTAGATGCAAAAGATAGAAAAGCTAGTGGTATAGAACAAGTATTTCAATCAGTTTTTCCTATTCACGATACTCAAAATAGACTTACTGTTGAGTATATTGATAGTGAAGTAACAAACCCTAAATATACGGTTCGTGAATGTATGGAACGCGGACTTACTTATGCAGTAAGCCTTAGAATGAAAACGCGTTTAGTGCTTTGGGATAGAGACGAAAACACTAAAGAAAAACTTGGTGTAAAAGATATTAAAGAGCAGAGTATATTTGTTCGTGACATTCCACTTATGACTGAGAGAACTTCGTTTATTATCAATGGCGTTGAGAGAGTTGTTGTAAACCAACTTCACCGCTCGCCTGGTGTTATTTTTAAAGAAGAAGAGTCAACTACAATAGGAAATAAACTAATCTACACTGGCCAAATTATTCCTGATCGTGGCTCATGGTTGTATTTTGAATACGATCCAAAAGATATTTTATACATGAGAATCAACAAACGCCGTAAAGTCCCTGTAACTATTATGTTTCGTGCATTAGGTTACTCAAAACAAGATATTTTAAAACTATTTTACCCTATACAGACTATTAGTATAGAAGATAATAAGTTTACAATGGATTTTAACCCAAGTGACTTTACTTCAAGGCTTACTTATGACTTAGTAGATACAGATGATAAAGTTCTTGTACTTGCTGGAAAGAGACTCTCAGTTAAAAAAGCACAAAAATTTATAGAAGATGGGCTAAAATCGATCCAATATCCATTAGAAATTTTAGTTGATCGCTATCTTGCCGAGCCTATTATTGACCCTGAGACTGGTGAGATTCTATTTGACACAATGACTCATATAGATGAGACTAAACTTAAAAAAATGGCTGAAATTGGCATAAGTGAATTTAAAATTGCTAATGATTTAGCTGATGGTGTTGATGGTTCAATTATCAATGCTTTTAATGCTGATGCAGACTCATTAAAGCTTCTAAAACAAACAGAAGAGATAGAAGATGAAAATGATTTAGCAGCTATTCGTGTTTACAAGGTTATGAGACCAGGTGAGCCAGTTACAAAAGAAGCAGCTAAAATCTTTGTAAATCAGCTATTTTTTGACCCTGAAAGATACGATTTAACTAAAGTTGGTCGTATGAAGATGAACCATAAACTAGGACTTAACATTCCTGAGTATGTGACAGTCTTAACTCATGAGGACATCATAAACTCTGTTAAGTATGTTATCAAAGTTAAAAATGGTCAAGGTCATATTGATGATAGAGATCACTTAGGTAATCGCCGTATTCGTTCAATCGGTGAGCTTTTAGGAAATGAACTTCATAATGGTCTTATCAAGATGCAAAAAGCAATTCGTGATAAACTCTCTACTATGAGTGGACCAATGGCTGAGTTAATGCCTCATGATTTAATCAACTCAAAAATGATTACTTCAACTATTATGGAGTTTTTCTCAGGCGGACAATTATCTCAGTTTATGGATCAGACAAATCCACTCTCAGAAGTTACTCATAAACGCCGTTTATCAGCACTTGGCGAGGGTGGTTTAGTAAAAGAGAGAGCCGGCTTTGAAGTGCGTGATGTACATCCAACTCACTATGGTAGAATCTGTCCAGTTGAGACTCCAGAGGGTCAAAACATCGGTCTTATAAATACTCTTGCAACTTACTCAAAAGTAAATGAGCATGGGTTTATTGAAGCTCCATATAAAGTGATGAAAGATGGCAAAGTAACATCCGAAGTTGTTTACTTAACTGCTACTCAAGAAGAGGGTGTAAAGATTGCAGCAGCATCTAATAAGCTTGATAAAGATGGTCAGTTTATAGATAAACTAATTACTACTAGAATAGATGGAGAGATACTTCTTCGCCCAGCAGCAGAGTCTCAATATGCAGACCTTTCATCTCATATGGTTGTAGGTGTTGCAGCTTCTCTTATTCCATTTTTAGAACACAATGATGCTAACCGTGCCCTAATGGGTTCAAACATGCAACGTCAAGCAGTTCCGCTTCTTCGTCCACTCTCTCCAATGGTTGGGACTGGTGTTGAAAAACTTGTGGCTCGTGATTCTTGGGAGTGTGTAAAAGCTAAAAGATCTGGTGTTGTAGAGAAGGTTGATGGAAGACATATCTATATAATGGGAGATGATGATGGAGAGATATATATAGATTACTATCCACTACAAAAAAATCTTCGCACAAACCAAAATACCTCTTTTTCTCAAAAGCCAATAGTTTATGTTGGACAAAAAATAAGAAAAGGACAGATTATAGCTGATGGTCCAAATATGGACCAAGGTGAGTTAGCACTTGGTGTTAATGCTATGGTGGCTTTTATGCCATGGAATGGATATAACTTTGAGGATGCTATCGTTATCTCTGAGAGATTAATCAGAAAAGATGCTTTTACATCTGTGCATATTTATGAAAAAGAGCTTGAAGCTAGAGAGTTAAAACATGGTGTTGAAGAGATTACTCGTGATATCCCAAATGTTAGAGATGATGAGCTTGTTCATCTTGATGAGTCTGGTATTGTTAAGATTGGTACTCAAGTAAAGGGCGGAATGATTTTAGTAGGTAAAGTCTCTCCAAAAGGTGAGGTTAAACCAACTCCAGAGGAGAGACTTCTTCGTGCTATCTTTGGCGAAAAAGCTGGGCATGTTATAAACAAATCACTCTACTGTCCTCCAAGTATGGAAGGTGTTGTAGTAGATATCAAAATCTTTACTAAAAAAGGTTACGATAAAGATCCTCGTGCATTAGAGCTTGAAAAAGAGGAGAGAGATTATCTGGAGCGTGAGCACTATGACCGTCTACTTATGATAGATAAAGAGGAGATGCTTCGTGTTACTAAACTCTTAACTAGAGAGCCATTAATCGCTGATATTAAGATTGGTGATACCGAGTACAAAGCTGGAGATATTATAAATGATAAAGACCTTGTAGAGGTTAATCGTTTTGCTATGAATGCTATTGTTAAGTCATTCTCTAGTGAGATTCAAGATGAGTACAATAAAACTAAAAACTACTTTCAAAAAGAGAAAAGACTTTTTCGTGATGAGCATGAAGAGAAGCTCAATATCTTAGAAAAAGATGATATTTTAGCTAATGGTGTTGTTAAGTATGTAAAAGTTTATATTGCAACTAAGAGAGTTTTAAAAGTTGGAGATAAGATGGCAGGGAGACATGGGAACAAAGGTATTGTATCTATTATAGTTCCTGAAGTTGATATGCCATATATGGAAGATGGAAGAAGTGTTGATGTTTGTCTCAATCCTCTTGGTGTTCCATCTCGTATGAATATTGGACAAATCTTAGAGATGCACCTTGGTATGGCGGGCCGCCAACTTGGTAACCAAATTTTAGCGGAGTTTGATGCTAAGCAGAAAGGTTTTATAGACAATCTGCGCTCTAAAATGATAGAAATTGCGGATGTTGCTGGTTTAATGAACGCAGCTAAAGTTATAGGCGATATGAGTGATGAGAAATTTTTACACTACGCTCGTGACTGGTCAAAAGGTGTAAGATTTGCAAGTCCTATATTTGAGGGTGTAGATGAGCAAGAGTTTATTAAACTTTTTGAGCTAGCAAAGATGGATAGTGATGGTAAAACAGTTTTATACAATGGTATGACAGGCGAAAAAATTAAAGAGCGTGTTAATGTTGGTTATATGTATATCTTAAAACTACATCACTTAGTTGATGAGAAAATCCATGCAAGATCAACTGGACCATACTCGCTTGTTACCCAACAGCCCGTTGGTGGTAAAGCACTATTTGGTGGGCAAAGATTTGGAGAGATGGAAGTTTGGGCACTTGAGGCTTATGGAGCTTCAGCAGTTCTAAAAGAGATGCTAACTATCAAATCAGATGATGTTGATGGTCGCGTGCGTGCTTATAAAGCTATAACAAAAGGTGAACTGATTCCAGCTTCTGGAATTCCAGAGACACTATTTGTATTGACAAAAGAGCTTCAAGCGTTGGCTCTTGATGTAGAGATTTTTGACGAGGTACAAGACGATGAGTAAACTAGTTCCTATTGAAGTAACAGAAGATAATAGACCAAAAGATATTAAACAGATACAGTTTCGCCTAGCTTCTCCTGAGAAAGTAATGTCTTGGAGTCATGGCGAAGTTAAAAAACCTGAAACTATCAACTATCGTACGCTTAAACCTGAGCGTGATGGACTTTTTTGTGCAAAGATTTTTGGACCAGTAAGAGACTATGAGTGTCTTTGTGGTAAATATAAAAAGATGCGTTATAAAGGTGTAGTATGTGAGAAGTGTGGGGTTGAAGTAACAAGCACTAAAGTTCGTCGTAACCGTATGGGTCACATAGAACTTGTAACTCCAGTTGCACACATCTGGTATGTAAGTTCATTACCTTCAAGAATTGGTACTCTTTTAGGTATTAAAATGAAAGATTTAGAACGTGTACTCTATTATGAAGCTTATATTGTTGAGAGTGGTGGAGAGGCATATTACGATGCAGAAGCAAAAACTCCAGTTTTACAATACGATGTCTTAAATGAAGAGCAGTATCGTACCTTAGTTCAAAGATTTGGGGAGTTAGGCTTTAAGGCTCGTATGGGTGGTGAAGTTGTTCGTGACCTGCTTGATTCTATTGACTTAGTTGATCTATTTACTCAGCTTAAAGAAGATATTGAACTTACAAAAAGTGAAGCAAAAAGAAAGACCATTGCAAAAAGACTTAAAGTTATTGAGTCATTTCTAAACTCTGGAAACAATCCTGCGTGGATGATGCTAACAGTTTTACCTGTTCTTCCACCAGATTTGAGACCTCTTGTTTCACTTGATGGTGGTAAATTTGCAGTCTCAGATGTAAATGACTTGTATCGTCGTGTTATTAACCGTAATCAAAGGTTGAAGCGTTTAGTTGAACTAGAAGCTCCTGAGATTATTGTTCGTAATGAAAAGCGTATGCTTCAAGAGTCTGTAGATGCACTCTTTGATAATGGTCGTCGTGCTAACGCAGTCAAAGGTGCTAACAAGCGACCACTTAAATCTTTAAGTGAGATTATTAAAGGTAAACAAGGGCGATTTCGTCAAAATTTACTTGGTAAGCGTGTTGACTTCTCTGGTAGGAGTGTAATTGTTGTTGGACCATCATTGTCTATGGACGAGTGTGGTTTACCTAAGCAGATGGCACTTGAACTATTTAAGCCACATCTTATAGCTAAGCTAGAAGACAAAGGTTATGCAACTACTGTCAAAGCTGCTAAGAAGATGATTGAAGATAAGACAAATGAAGTTTGGGAGTGTTTAGCTGAGATAGTTGATGGCTATCCTGTTTTACTAAACCGTGCACCAACACTACATAAACTCTCTATCCAAGCCTTCCACCCTAAGCTAATCGATGGTAAAGCTATTCAGCTCCATCCATTAGTTTGTGCTGCATTTAATGCCGACTTTGATGGTGACCAGATGGCTGTGCATGTACCTCTATCTTCTGCCGCAATTGCAGAAGCAAAAGTGTTGATGCTTGCATCTATGAACATTCTGCTTCCTGCATCAGGTAAGGCGATTGCTACACCTTCGCAAGATATGGTTCTTGGTATCTACTATATCACACTAGAGAAAAATGGTGTAAAAGGATCAAATAAACTCTTTGCAAATGTTGATGAAGTAAGAATTGCGATAGAACACGATGCACTGGATCTTCATGCAAAGGTAAGAACCAGAATAGATGGTAGAATCATTTATACAACCGCTGGAAGAATGCTACTAAAAGCAATTCTTCCAGACTTCGTTCCATCAGAGCTTTGGAACAGAGTAATGAAGAAAAAGTATATCAATGAAGTAGTTGATTATGTTCAAAAACATGGTGGTATTGGTGTTACTTCTAAGTTTTTAGATAGACTTAAAGACTTAGGTTTTAAACACGCTACAGAGTCTGGTGTATCTATTTCTATTGCTGATATTATTGTACCTGAAACCAAAGCGGCTAAGGTAGTAGATAGTAAAAACAGAGTTATTGAGATTCAAAAACAGTATGAGGCTGGTCTTTTGACTGAACAAGAGAGATATAACAAAATCATCGATGTTTGGACTGATACAAACAATACTCTAGCATCACAGATGATGGAACTTGTTCAAACTGATAAAGATGGTTTTAACTCGATTCATATGATGGCGGACTCTGGTGCTCGTGGTTCTGCTGCTCAGATTCGCCAACTTGCTGGTATGCGTGGTCTTATGGCTAAGCCTAGTGGAGAGATTATTGAAACGCCAATTGTCTCAAACTTCAAAGAGGGACTTAACGTAATTGAGTACTTTATCTCAACTCACGGTGCTAGAAAAGGTTTAGCCGATACTGCATTAAAAACTGCAAATGCTGGTTATCTTACTCGTAAGTTAGTCGATGTTGCACAAAATGTTAAGATTGTTGAACATGACTGTCATACTCATGAGGGTATTGAGATTTCAGATATTAGTGATCAAAATACACTAATAGAATCACTTGAAGATAGACTAAATGGTCGTGTTTTAGCTGATGATGTGATTGATCCAATCTCAAATGAGATTTTATTTGCTGAGGGCACACTTCTTGATGAAGTAAGTGCTAAGGTTATCTCTGAGGCTGGAATCAAGACCGCACACATTAGAACTCCTACAACTTGTAAGAGTGAAAATGGAATCTGTGCACTTTGTTATGGCGTAAACCTTGCAACTGGATATATTGTTCGTACAGGTGAAGCGGTTGGTATAATTGCAGCTCAGTCTATTGGTGAGCCAGGTACTCAGCTAACACTTAGAACTTTCCACGTCGGAGGAACTGCAAGTTCAACTGCACAAGAGAGACAAGTTATCTCTAAAAAAGAAGGATTCATTCGTTACTATAACCTTAAAACTTACTCCTCAAAAGAGGGTAAAAATATAGTAGCAAATAGAAGAAATGCAGCAGTTCTTTTAGTTGAGCCTAAAATTAAAGCTCCGTTTGCAGGTCATTTTGAAGTACAAACAGTTCATGATGAAGTTATCATTAGCATAAAAAGTGATAGTCAAACTGTTCGTTATGTACTTCGTAAAAATGAGATTGCAAAACCAAATGAGTTAGCTGGTATTTCAGGTCAAATCGAGGGTAAATACTACTTCCCATACGAAAATGGTGCAGAAGTAAAAGAGTTAGAGTCTATTGTTGAGACTATTAAAGATGGCTGGAATGTACCTTCTCGCATTCCTTATGCATCTGAGGTATTAGTTGCCAATGGTGCTCCTGTAACTCAAAAAATATTTGCAAAAGAAGAAGGAAAAGTTAAGTACTTCTTACTAAAAGGTGACTATTTAGAGAGATTTAAAGGTTTAAAATCAGGATATGAAGTAGTTGAAAAAGGTCTTTTTGCAACAGTTGCAGATGCTAATAACCGTGAGGCTATTAGACACTATATAGCTCGTGGTTCAGTAATTGTAGCAGACGATGATGCGGATGTAGATGCGACTACACTTATAGCTAAACCAAAAACTGATGAGTCAACTGTTATAGCCGAGTGGGATCCATACTCAAACCCAGTAATCTCTGAGGCAAATGGTATAGTAAAATATGAAGATATTATAGTTGGAACTACAGTAAGTGAGCAACTAGATGAGTTAACTGGAAAAGTGCGCCTTGTTGTAAATGACCACCTCTCAGCTGAGTACAAGCCAGCTTTAGTTTTAGCAACTGAAGATGGGGAGCTTTTAAGATATGCGATTGATTCTAAGTCATCTCTGTATGTAAATGATGGTGCTACTGTTAAAGTAGCAGATATCTTAGCAAAAACACCAAAAGCACTTCAAAAATCAAGCGATATTACGGGAGGTCTTCCAAGAGTATCTGAGCTTTTTGAGGGTCGTCGTCCAAAAGCTACTGCACTTATATCTGAGATAGATGGAACTGTAAGCTTTGGAAAACCGCTTCGTGGTAAGGTACGTATTGTTATTGCATCTGAAAATGGGATTGTAAAAGAGTACTTTGTAGATAAGTCTCATGTGGCAGTTGTAGCCCCTGGGGACTTTGTGCACGCTGGAGAGAGACTAACTACTGGTATCATCTCTTCACATGAGCTACTGCGTATTATGGGTGTTAAAGCACTTTATAATTATCTTGTAAGTGAAGTTCAGCAAGTCTACCGCTCTCAAGGGGTTAATATTGCGGATAAACATATTGAAGTTATCTTTACTCAGATGTTAAGACAGATTAGAATTGTCAAATCTGGTGATACTAAGTTTATACAGGGTGACTTGATCTCTAAAGCTAAGTTTAAAGCTGAAAATGACAAGATTACTCGTCTTGGTGGTCGTCCAGCTATCGCTGAGCCATTCTTAGTTGGTATTACTCGTGCTGCAGTTGCAGCTGATAGTATTATTTCTGCTGCATCATTTCAAGATACAACTAAAGTTCTTACAGAAGCTGCAGTCTCTGCTAAAGTTGATGACTTAAATGATCTAAAAGAAAATGTTATTATTGGTCGTACTATTCCAGTTGGAACAGGTATATATAAAGACCAAGAAGTTATCTTTAGCAGTGATAGCTAATAGCTTTTTTATATTTAAAATACGAGCATTGCTCGTATTTTGATATCTACTTTATTATATAGATAAATTCTTTTTTTAAGAGTTCTTATGACTCATATAACAGACTTTAAATTCACACTTTTTATATTAACTATTAAAATATCCTTAAAATAAGCTAACTTTAATCACAATTTTTGTATTATCTCGTGTCTATAATTCTCTAATATTTAGAGGATTAAATTCTACTGGAAAAAATTAAGTAAAGGAATTGTATGCCTACAATCAATCAATTGATTCGCAAAGAGCGTAAAAAAATGACTAAAAATTTAAAGTCACCAGCTCTTGTATCATGTCCACAGCGTCGTGGTGTTTGTACTCGTGTTTACACAACTACACCTAAAAAACCTAACTCGGCTTTGAGAAAAGTTGCAAAAGTTAGATTAACTTCAGGTTTTGAAGTTATCTCTTATATTGGTGGTGAGGGTCACAACCTTCAAGAGCACTCAATCGTACTAGTTCGTGGTGGTCGTATTAAAGACTTACCAGGTGTTAAGTATCATATCGTTCGTGGTGCACTAGATACTGCTGGTGTTACTGGTCGTACTGTTGCTCGTTCTAAATACGGAACAAAAAGACCAAAAAAATAATCAGAGATTATTTTTTTAGTACCGCTATTACATTTAGTACGTAAAACGAACAAGTCCGTTTTACTACGCTAACGCTAAGTTCTCTTCAGCAGAGAGCTCATGAAACTAGTTTCATTTTGAAATGGTGTTTTAGCAAATGCTGGATAATATTCAAGTAGCTACAGGATAAATTTTAACTAATTTATTTTGAGTAAATTTGAAAAAAACAAATTGAAGTAAGGAAAATTACTAATGAGAAGAAGAAAAGCTCCCGTTCGTGAAATTATGCCAGATCCAGTTTATGGAAGCAAAGTTTTAACGAAATTTATAAATAAGATTATGATGGATGGTAAAAAATCTACAGCAGAAAAAATCATCTACAGCGCTATAGATATTATTAGCTCTCGTGGTGAGAAAACTGGTATAGATACATTTAATGATGCTATTGAGAATATTAAGCCTATAATCGAAGTTAAAAGTCGCCGTGTTGGTGGTGCTACTTATCAAGTTCCAGTAGAAGTACGCCCTGTGCGTCAGCTCTCACTTGCTATAAGATGGTTAGTTGATGCTTCTCGTAAGAGAAATGAAAGAACGATGGCTGAGAGATTGGCAAATGAGTTGATGGATGCTGCTACTGATAAAGGTTCAGCATTTAAGAAAAAAGAAGATACATACAAAATGGCTGAAGCAAATAAAGCATTTGCTCATTACCGTTGGTAATAGGATAAAAGATGCCGAGATCACATGACTTAAACGACGTAAGAAACATTGGTATTGCTGCACACATTGATGCAGGAAAAACTACAACAACAGAGAGAATACTTTTTTATACTGGTGTTGAACATAAGATGGGTGAAACTCATGATGGTTCAGCAACTATGGACTGGATGGAACAAGAACAAGAGAGAGGTATTACAATTACTTCTGCAGCTACTACATGTGAGTGGGCTGGTAAACAGATAAATATCATTGACACTCCGGGTCACGTTGACTTTACTATTGAAGTTGAGCGTTCTATGCGTGTTCTTGATGGTGCTGTTTCAGTTTTTTGTGCAGTTGGTGGTGTTCAGCCTCAGTCTGAGACTGTATGGAGACAAAGAAATCGTTACAAAGTTCCGTCTATTGTTTTTGTTAACAAAATGGATAGAACTGGTGCTGACTTTTTTGAAGTTGAAAAACAGATTATCGAGAGACTAAAAGGCAATCCTATGCCTATTCAGTTACCAATCGGTGCTGAAGAAAACTTTGAGGGTGTTGTAGATTTAGTTACTATGACAGAGATGACTTGGGCGCAAGATGCAGCTCTTGGATCTATGTATGATGTTAATGAAATTCGTCCTGAGCTTCAAGATATAGCTGAGGAGTACAGAGAAAAAATGTTGGAAACTCTCTCAGAAGTTGATGGTAACGAAGAGTTTGCTGAAAAATTTCTTGAAGGTGAAGAAATCACTGAAGAAGAGATTAGAGCTGCTATAAAAGCTGCAACTATTGGAATGGCTATCGTTCCAATGCTTCCAGGTACTGCATTTAAAAACAAGGGTGTACAAACTCTTTTAGATGCTGTAGTTGCTTACCTACCATCGCCAGTTGAGTCTCCAGCAATTAATGGAACTATGATGGATGATGAGACTAAAGAGGTTCTAGTTGATTCAACTGACAATGGTCCATTTGCAGCATTAGCGTTTAAAATTATGACAGATCCATTTGTTGGTCAACTTACTTTTATTCGTGCATATCGCGGTTCATTAGACTCAGGTTCTTATGTTCACAACTCTACAAAAGATAAAAAAGAGCGTATTGGCCGTATCATGAAAATGCATGCGGTTAAGCGTGAAGATGTAAAGACTATCTATGCAGGTGAAATCGGTGCAGTTGTTGGACTAAAGTCAACTACTACAGGTGATACTCTTTGTGATTCAAGTGACTTAGTTGTTTTAGAGAGAATGGACTTTCCAGAGCCAGTTATCTCTGTTGCGGTTGAGCCAAAAACTAAAGCAGACCAAGAAAAAATGGGTATGGCACTAGGTAAACTTGCTGCTGAGGACCCATCTTTTAGAGTTCATACTGATGAAGAGACTGGACAAACTATTATTTCAGGAATGGGTGAGCTTCACCTTGAGATTCTTGTAGATAGAATGATGCGTGAGTTCAAGGTTGACGCTGAAGTTGGTGCTCCACAGGTTTCTTACCGTGAGACTATCAAAGACGAAGTAACACAAGAACACAAATATGCTAAGCAGTCAGGTGGTCGTGGTGCATTTGGACATGTATTTCTTAGAATTAAGCCAGGTGAGGCTGGTACTGGTTTTGTTTTTCACAATGAGATTAAGGGTGGGGTTATTCCAAAAGAGTATATTCCAGCTGTTGAAAAAGGGTGTTCTGAGACGATGTCTAACGGTGTACTAGCAGGTTATCCTATGGAAGACATGGATATCACTCTTTATGATGGTTCATATCATGATGTTGACTCGAATGAGATGGCATTTAAACTTGCTGCTTCAATGGCATTTAAAGAGGGTTGTAGAAAGGCTAGACCTGTTATACTAGAACCACTTATGAAAGTTGAAGTAGAAGTTCCAGAAGATTTTATGGGGGATGTTATCGGTGACCTTAACCGTCGTCGTGGACAAATCAACAGTATGGGTGACCGTTCAGGTAACAAAATTGTTGATGCTTATGTTCCGCTTGCTGAGATGTTTGGTTACTCAACTGATCTGCGTTCAGCTACTCAGGGACGTGCTACATACTCTATGGAGTTTCATCACTATGATGAAGTTCCAAGAAATATTTCTGAAGAGATTCAGAAAAAGAGAAATGGATAATATTTTCTCTCAAAGAGCCTCTCTTGGCTCTTTGAATCTACACTAAAAATTCTTCTAAAGTTACAAGGCTCCTACACTCTTTTTTACAAAAAGCACATAAGGTTAGTAACTTGTTGCTACTTATCTATTTTAAAAAATCTTGTAACCAAAGAAATAACTGCTCTTAGAAAAAATAAAATCAGGTATACAAAAAAAGTATATAGTAAGGGATGTGTGTAATTTTCCTTTTGTTGCATAGCTGCAAGTCTGACTGTAGGGTCGCTAAGCATATCTGGATGCATTATAAGTATCAGGAATGTAAGCAGGGCTGTGAAGATTATTAGTTCTTGTTTTAGTATCTTTATCATGTGAGAATTCTATCATTTTTATTCTGATATAATACGAAAAAAATTGTTTTATGGAATTTTTATGGTAAAGAGACTTATTTTGCTTCTTTTAGCAACATTTCTTAGTGCAAATCCTAAGATTTATTCAGCTTTAGGTGATGTTATATATAACAATGTAGAGATAATTGAAAGTTTAAAAAAAATATCAGAATTTAAAGAGCAAGAGGCTCAAATAGATGAGTATGTAAAGAGTGTTTATGCAGCTAAAGAGATGGGTTTTAGTATTGAGGAGGGCACACAAGAGATAGATAAAAAAAAGTATCTAAAAACCATAAGAGAGTTATCAAAAATAAATGATATGTTTTTTAGACTAGCTCAAAATATGTACAAAGAGTCCATAGAACAAGAGAATACTTTACTTTGGAGTAAGCTAATTAATTCTGGACTTATAGATACTCAAAAACATAAAGATGAGGTTTTAGAGTTTTATTTTGAGCACTCTAAGGATATAGATGAAGAGGGTGTTATACAAAAGTTTTTAGATCAAGAGAAGAAGTTAAAAACTAAAAGTACGAAGAAAAATGATGATTTGCTTATGAAAAAAGAGGCACAAGAAGAGAAAATAAAACGCATTAGAGAAAAAGATAAGCTTAAGCAAGAGGCTATTCAAAAAGCCTTAGAAGAAGAGCTTAAGAAAAAAAAGACCCAGATAAGAAGCAACCAAGTAAAAGGAGACCGTTTAAAATTTCGTGTCAGCTACATTTAGTAA